>CAZKYQ010000314.1:0-1517 GCA_964556975.1 uncultured Ignavibacteria bacterium | reverse complement strand
GTATTACTGGAAGCGTGCTGAGGATGAGATGCGTACTAATCAGTTCCGTCGTGACCGAGAGCGGCGTTTTACGAGTAGCCCTCAGAAACAGCCAATGAATAGTCGCTGGCAGCGGGATACATCGGATGAGTCGGATAACCAATCGCGGGGATCAGGTGGATTTCCGAATAGCTTCCGTGGCCGCGGCGATCGTAACCGCGAGCGCGGGGATCGTGGTCGCGGGAGTCGCGGGCGGGACCGCGGCGACCGCGGGCGCTTTTATAGTCGAGATCGTGACGGGGGTAGCTTTAATAGTTTTAATCGTAAAACGAAGCGGGCTCCGAAACCAATCTTTAAGCTCGAGTCTACCAACTTTCCACCTCTAGGTATGACAGGCGGGCCGTCGTCACGCCCGAAGATGGATTTTAGTAAAGCTGCTAATAAAAATAAGAATCTACCAGGACCTAAGCATATAACACAACATCCCGAACGTATGCCAAGAACAAAAAAGCTGGAGGTGGACGATCGCGATCCCCTCGATTGGAATACTGACGATGAGGAAGGAGGTTGCCACGAACAGACGGATGATGGCGATGAGCCAGATTGGCCCGCAAAAGGTGGCTATATTGATTAGTTAAAAATAGAAATCTATTATAGCATTATATTTCAATGGAAGATAATGATAGCATAGATGAATATGATGCATTCTACAAAGGCGCCGTACAAGCCGTTCGCCTCATTTTTTTATATATAAATGAAGAAAGCGAACTGATATATAGCAAAAAATGTATTCTTCCTTTGGAAAATGAAGTAATTACAAAATCACAACTGCTCTATTTACTAAAGCAACATGCTATTTATAATAAGGTAAAATACTATCCCAAGCATCTTCTACAATATAATATTGGGCTTGATACTGAGGATGTACAACCATTCGTTGAAGAACCTGAAAACTACAATTTTATGCATGGTGTCCAGTATCTAAATGGAATCCGTTGGAAAAAAACAATAAAATTCTTTCAACCCCTGAACAGCCTATATATTATCATGAAGGAACGCAAAAAAACACCCAATGCTATTACAAAACGGATTTTCTTATCTACAAAGAAACGTAAAACAAGACGCAAATACATTTAAAGAGACTTATTAATTATTTAATTAATATGTCTCTTCTCCCAACACAGCATAAAACGCAATTTCGCTATGGAGAGAAAACCAATTTTGTATATAATTGGAGTAATGATTTTCTATTAAATATCATGCAGTTTTACTTTCAATTAGTGCGACCGGCGCGTCCTATACATGAGCTAGAACTCCAATTATGTAAACTTTTACATTATACAACTACTAATAAACATCGATGTAGAGATGCCTGGATCCTTCTCTATCGACTCATTGGGTATACGAGAGACAAAGTCTATGGACGGGGTGAGTATCAATTGGCATATATGCAACTTTTTACATGGTTTTATTTCTATCCACAATTAGCATTTTTTGCATTTATTCAATTTGTTAAGTTTTCAAAATATGGATCGTGG
>CAZKYQ010000313.1:0-1523 GCA_964556975.1 uncultured Ignavibacteria bacterium | reverse complement strand
ATATTGGTGAATGGCAAAACTCTTCGCCTCGGAGACGGCCAACTGGGTGGCTAATGAGGCGGTGCAGATTCATGGCGGATATGGTTATGTAAAAGAGTATCCGGTTGAACGGTATTTCCGCGACGCCCGCGTTACAGAAATTTACGAGGACACATCGGAGGCGCAGAGAATGATCATTTACAGAAACCTGGGAAAGAAATAATATGTGGACTACTGAAAAACACGAAAATTATCGCGCGAAGATAAGAGAGTTTGCTCTTGCCGAAGTTCAGCCAATCGCTGCTAAAATAGACAGGGAACAGGTTTTCCCGCAGGACTTAGTAGCGAAGCTGAATGATTTCGGATTATTGGGTTTGGTAGTTGATAAAAAATACGGCGGCACTTACGAAGATACCATGACCTACATAATCGCCGTCGAGGAACTCTCTCGTGTTTGCGGTTCAACCGGTATTACCATTGCAGCGCATAATTCGCTGGGTTGCTGGCCAATTTATGAATTTGGAACAGAAGACCAAAAAAAGAAGTATCTTCCCGCCATTACAACCGGCGGCGAATTGTCCGGGTTCGGCCTAACTGAACCTGGCGCCGGTTCGGATGCGGGGGGCACTAAAACTTTCGCTGAAAAAGTTGACGGAGGATACAAGGTCAACGGCACCAAATGCTGGATCACAAACGCCGGGGTCGCGTCAACATTTATTTTTACGGCAAGAACTTCGCATGAAAAAACTTCTCACGCTATATCATCTTTTATTATTAAAACAGGCTCCGATGGTTTTTCATCCGGCAAAAAAGAGAACAAGATGGGTCTTCGCGGCTCCGACACAAGATTTCTGCATTTCGATGATTGTTTTGTGCCTGACTCTGATCTGATTGGAGAGACCGAAGCAGGTTTTAAGCAGTTTATGAAGACGCTTGATGGTGGCAGGATTTCCATCGGCGCGATGGCATTAGGGCTTGCGCAGGGCGCGTTTGATGTAGCAGTGCGATACGCCAAAGATCGAAAGCAGTTCGGCAAATCGATAGCGGGTTTTCAGGCCATCGGATTCAAATTGGCGGACATGGCCACGCAGATTCAGGCCGCGCGCCATCTTGTATATCATTCGGCCTGCCTCAAAGACAAAGGAAATGTTCGATTTTCTAAAGAATCCGCCATGGCTAAACTTTACGCCTCCGAGGTTGGTAATTTCGTAACCTATTCCGCTATACAGATTTTGGGAGCGGAGGGTTACGGCGACCGTTATCCGGTGGAGCGTATGTATCGCGATGTGAAACTTTGCGAGATTGGCGAGGGAACCTCCGAGATACAAAGGCTGGTTATATCAAGGATGTTGCTAAAAGAGATTGACCTGGAGGCCTGATGAGATTTTTTCTTGAAATAATTCTGATTTTTGCTGTCTGGTGGTTTTTGACACGATATATATTTCCTAAACTGGGAATCCCTACGTGAGGAGTTCCGAAAACTCCTCCGGTTCGGAGAGAGATTGATAATCAGACTGATGATAATCAAGCGTAAGGGTTTGATT
>CAZKYQ010000312.1:0-1539 GCA_964556975.1 uncultured Ignavibacteria bacterium | reverse complement strand
CTTGCCAAGGATCATTGCTCTGTGAGTTCGTGTAACGTCAGTAAATTGAGTTATATTCTGTAATTTATCCGAGTCAAGCGAATCCAAGCTGATATTGATATGATGACACCGTGTTGTTTTTAGAAAATTGATTTTCTCTTTCAAAAGATACCCGTTTGTCGTTAATCCTAATTTCTGAAGAGGTAATCGGGATAAGGCAGAAATGATTTCGTTAAAATCCGGACGTAATAAAGGCTCGCCACCTGACACACGGATTTCGTCAATGCCGTTTGAAACAAGATGTCCACAAATGTTTAAAATTTCATTTGATGATAAAAGGCTTGATTTCGGCAGGAATTTAATTTGGGAAGGCATGCAATAAAAACAACGGAAATTGCACGCATCTGTCAATTGAAGTCGTAATTTATGAATATGCCTTTTATGGGCATCAAAAAGTTTTAGTGCGTCCATTTAATTCCTTTCCAAATTCGGGAAGCCACGCCATTTCCAGCATGACCGTATCGTCTCACCAGTCTTTTTCGGTGCGATCGCCGTCCCATAACCATAGCCAGACAGCCTTAGGTAAAATGGGATTAGGGAATTAAACCCATACTATACGGTTTCTGATTTGTTATCAGCCTGAATGTTATTTTCGATGGAGCTAATATCTTTCTTTGTATTGTTTATTTCATTTTTGAAGTCTCTTATTCCCTTTCCAAGACCTTTTGCGATTTCAGGAAGATTTTTTCCTCCAAAGAGAAGCAAAATAACTAGAAAGATGACTATCAATTCCGGCATGCCGAGACCAAACATGGCTTCCTCCTTAAAATTCTAAAACGTAATTAAGCTTAATTGTTGAAACATTCTCTTTCCCTGATTGTGTTGGAAAAGAAAGCCAGCTTTCCAAAAGAACATTATGGCCAAGATCGTAAATAAATCCGGCACTATTTGTGATATCATGCCCATCATTTGTCTGGATAATATCTGTCCGCAAAGTTAAGTCACGCTCCCATAATGAAAACGCTTTATCCAGGCCGGCAAATCCGCCCTCATTATCCCTTTGCAACGTGCCACCGATATGAAAACGGAAGAATTCAAAATCATGGCTGAAGGCCAGATAATAATCTTCCCAGCCTAATCGGGCGCGATCTCCAAGATTTGCTGCTCCGATGGCCATTGCCGTTTTCTCATTAAATGGAACACGATATTTGATCTGACCTTTTAATGTTTCCTCCAAATTAGATTCCGGGAATATCCGGCCATCCAGGCCAACTTCAAGATTCTCAATCAACCCGTATTTGAACCCTGTAAACCAATCCGGTTTATTATCTTCACCAACTTCAACAATTCCCTGGAAAACTAATGTCTTTTCCGGAACAACATCAGCTGTCGGAATATTATTCAAGCCGGAAGGAGTTGCCCAACAGGTTTGTGCTACAAGTAATTTAAAGCCAGGGAAGAAAATAAATATTTTTTCATAAAAACTTTCTTATACATAGGGGCATTGGCCTGTGATATAAACGGCCATGCCCCTATATAATAATCATGAGTTGTTAGAAC
>CAZKYQ010000311.1:0-1564 GCA_964556975.1 uncultured Ignavibacteria bacterium | reverse complement strand
CACCATATATGGTAGAGCTTATATGGTGGTAAGCCAGATAGCCGCCAAGGTCTTTAGAAATCGATTCTAACAGAATCAAATTCAACGAACCGGTAGCGGGTTGAATATCGGCGGGGAGGCGTATTCCTTGATTCAGCCGCTCGTCATTGCCGACAGGTATCTGCAGGCCCGCGCCGGCAGTAAGAAACCATCCGCTCCATCCGTAGGTCGGGGTAATTTCACGAACCACGATCAATGTCGGATCTGCCAGCCCCGATGCCGAAAGCGACAGGCTGCTATTTCCGAAGCCCGTTACGATACTTCGTTCCCTGCGGACAATCGGCAATGTCAAATGCCCGGAAAGCCTCCAGGGCAAACCCGCTGATAATGAAAGTATGGCGACATCAAGGCGCGACCTTCTGGGTATGGGATCTGTGACCTCTTTTGAACCCTCAAGCAACTGATCGCCTACAGCGTTTTCATAATATACTGAAATTGAATACTGTCCCGCGGCGAGACCGCTTTGTTGAAAGACTCCCACCTGCCCGGCCCTGCCCGATGCCGAACAGCATCCCTGCCCGTATGAATTTTCAAATGGAAAAAATAGTAGCATCGTGGAAAATGATATTAGAGCATAAGAATATCCAGGCTTAACTATCTTTCTGAGGAACTTTAATTTTTTGGATTCGATTGTTTTCATTTTATCCCCTTTTCTATAGTAATAAACTTTGATTCTCATTTTATTGTTTCTGACAGATTCCATGAGAGCTAAATAGTCAGCGTTTGGGAAGGATTTGGATATATCTGTGCCTCTATAAAAAAACCGGACGGAGATTATCCGCCCGGCTAATTTGCTTCTTTCAAAAACTGTTATTCTATTTATGGTCCGCTCTAAGTTCCTTGGCCATATGTTTGATTTCGGTAAGATCGCGCACCATCTCGCTCCAGCCATACCAGAGAGAATAATCGGGGTTGTTATGAAACGCCCCCTGGAATGTTCTCATGCGATGTTTGAGGTGCATCTCAAAAAGATGATATCCAGGTTCAATTTGGCTCATACCGATGTTGATTCGAGCCAATTTCAGCAGGCTCCTGCCCCTTCAATAGGATCGCCATCGAATAATGATAGGGCGGCGTGGGGTAATTCAGAGTCGGAGGCACCCAATGAAGATCCCGTGATCGCGCTGGACGATAGCGAATTTGGGAAATTTTAATTTCGGTTTAACCTAATATACGCCGCGATTTGCTTGCCAATAGCCCCGGCCGAAAAGTCGGGGCTATTAATTTTTTGTTTACGATTTATCTTCATTAGTCAGGTGCTTGATTAGGATTAGGTTAATAGGGCGTTCACCGCTCTTTATAGGAAAAAAACAGATACAAGCAAATAGTCGCTATTATTATTAACATCATAGAAGGTAAAAATAACGGGTTTAATCCTTCAGCTGTATTGAGCGAGACCCTGACCTGGATATAAACAATATAATTAAATATCCAGATGATTTCAGTCTTCATGGCAGCAATCATCGTCTTGTCAAGCTGCTATTGATTATAAACATTATGAGAGGTTAGTTTTCCTGATTGCTCT
>CAZKYQ010000310.1:0-1565 GCA_964556975.1 uncultured Ignavibacteria bacterium | reverse complement strand
TTCATACGCCCAGGTCGATACGCTGGAGCTTGTTGAGATTGGCAGTATTCAGGCAGCATCAGAGATAACCGAGCTGTATGTCGAGGACCTCGACGGCGACAGCTTGAAAGAGATAATACTCTGCACCGATTATTTCGTCTATATTTACAACAGCCAGACCTACGAGGTGGAATGGACCAGCCCTCCGCTTCTCGCCCCGACCGATTTATTATTTGAGGATATAAACGGTGACGGATTGATTGACCTTTCAGTAAAAGATAGCGCCAATATTCACTTATTCGACCCGCACACACCGCAAACCATCTGGACCAGCCCAGCACTGGACAGTACCTACAAATGCTATACAATCGGCGACAGGAATTATGATGACTGGGTTGATGTGGCAATAGTGAGCAAGGAGTTGTTTACGCGCCCATATATCCAGGATAATACAGATACAATTTGGATAGACATTTATAACGGTCCTGACTTTATTCAGGAGGATCAATTACTACTCTTCATGGCAAATTATTCAATGGGGAACGTAGGAGATAGCTGGGCCAGATCTGAAAATCCCGAATTCATTTGTATCTCGGAATTTAACGACAATGGTGAACGAAATTCAATCATAACTTTATTTACGACTGTTGAGGGTCAATGGACGGGACCGATGCAAAGTTATTCCAATACGACAACTGGGGATGTTTGGTTTATCGATTCAGAAAATCTTTATTTGAATTATACAAATAGTTGTGGATATTTACTGGATTTTCGGATAATTGATCAAGGTAATTTGACAATATTATTTACGCTTGGACAATTATATCGTTCTCATGGATCCATGTATGGAGATTATCGAGATAGATACAAATATGTAGATTCGTATTCCGAAGACTCGCTTTTAAGTTCAGCCGTTTTATGGGGATACGACAATGGTTCAGGCTCCGATTGGAGCGGACATCTTTGGGGAGATATTAATATGGCAAATCCGGGGGAGGAGATTTATTTTTCTGTTTTTCCAAATCAAACTTTAGTTTCTTTACCTCCTATAGATACGTTGTGGCAAGCTGTAACTCAATCTGGATTTGTCAAATTCATTTACAATAATCCCGTTATTTTCTCAAATCCTCATATAATATATAGAAGGTATGATCGGCCATTTGAATATAATTTCTACAGCGGTTCCGATGGTTTTCTAACGGCGATTTTGACGGACTCCCTTCACGAACTATCTCATGTCGCTGATCTCAATGGCGACGGCAGCGATGAAATCCTCTCGATCCAGGGAAGCGCGTTATACATATATGGTCTTGATTACGCGACCGCTGTTGACAACGATATAAAACTCCCTCACAACGCATTTCTCCGCTCCAACTACCCCAACCCCTTCAACTCATCTACAACAATCGAGTACGGCCTGCCGAAGGCGGGGCATGTCAATATTGTGATATATGACCTGCTTGGCCGCAAGGTCGAAACGCTTGTAGACGAAGAAAAGCAGGCGGGGCAACACCAGGTCGTCTGGGAGGCGGATCGTTACGCCTCCGGGCTTTATTTCTACCGGATAGATGCGGGCGATTATTCAG
>CAZKYQ010000309.1:0-1599 GCA_964556975.1 uncultured Ignavibacteria bacterium | reverse complement strand
GTTAAGAGAGAAAGGATTACGTTTAATTTTGACGATGAAGTTGATTTTCCATTTATATACGGTGTAGGTGGTCAATTCATACCGTCCGATATGTTAGATAATTTTAATCCAAAAATCAGGCAAAAGATTATTGACGAAGCATTTGTTAACGATCATGGTTTCTTTCGGCAAGTAATTAATATCGGGAAATTTGGCTGGTATTTTATTGGCCTTCCAAAGGGTATGGTATTTGATAAATTAATAATCGCGCCCAATGAAATGGATAATGATTTATTTATTAGCAGCGAAAACGGGTGTTTACTTTATAGCTTTTACAATTCAGAGACAGATAAGATTTCGGTAACGGGAAAAGTAATCAAAGATACTGGAAGCATATATTCGAAGCTAAAATCAAATCCAGATGATTTAGAGCTTCGGCAGTATTATTTAAATAGGGCAATTGTTAGAGCACGACCAAACGAACCATATAAAGAACCAGTTCCAGATTTATTGAAAATGGATGAGGCCGCAGAATATCTTGGGATATCCATAAAGACTCTCTATAACTGGGTCAGCGATAAAAAAATCCCATTTACAAAAGTCGGGAGAAAAAATAAATTTCGAAAGGCAGATCTTGATCAATATTTAGAAAAGCAAACGCAAAACCCAAATACAGGAAGGAAAAGAAGGAAGCGCTAATGAAATTGCCTGTGCCAGATTTGTGCCATAAAGGTATCAAAAATGGGTGAAAACAGGTGAAATTGAGGGAAATTGAAAACTAAGCTAATCGCCGTAAAGTGCTGTATTGCAAGACAATATGTTGATATTTAAGGACATTAAAAAAAGCGGGAGACGAGATTCGAACTCGCGACAGCCACCTTGGCAAGGTGGTGCTCTACCAGCTGAGCTACTCCCGCAATCAAAATAGCCCCCCATTTTGGGGACAGGTTAAAATTATTCAATACCGGGGTTTTGTCAAGAATTTTATCGCAGTAATACCGCCTTTCTTGTCTCAACCTTCCCCTGCCCGCTCAAACGGACAAAATAAACACCGCTGGAAACATCATTTCCACCAATATCAATGCCGTTCCAGATAAATTGGTTGGCGCCGATTTGGCTAAATCCTGCGTATAATTCTGCTGTTTTGCGGCCCAAAATATCGACAACCTCAAGCTCAACATAGCTTTCGTCGGAGGAAAAAAATGTTACGGCCATTGAGCTATTGAATGGGTTCGGATATGGCGAACCAAGCCGCATTCTTTCCGGGACCGCTGCCTCCTCCCCATTGACTCCAGTAACGCTCAATCTGGCGGAGAAAACGTCCTGGTTGCCATTTCTTGTATCAGTCCAGACCATTTGCGCCTCCCCTCCCCAAGCCGAAAGCCCAATATACTCGCCAATCAATCCAGCAGTCATCGCTTGGCTTGGATTTGATGAGATCGTTGTAATTCTCTCATTGACAGACCAGTTCGCGCCGCCGTCTTCAGATTTTGTATAGAAAAGATCAAAATTCCAATTGTTGTTGTCCAGCCTGCGGTCATAGAAAATAACATGAATTACGCCGGTTTCATCAACACTAACCCAGGGATGAAACTGATCGGCGCCATTGAACTCCGGATC
>CAZKYQ010000308.1:0-1599 GCA_964556975.1 uncultured Ignavibacteria bacterium | reverse complement strand
ACCAGACGGTAAACCCGGATTCGATACGCCTACAGGAAAATTCGAAATAGCGTCAACAATTTTGGAGGAGCATGGCTACGACCCGCTTCCTGTTTATACGGAGCCGGGTGAAAGTCCTATCTCGAATCGGGAGCTTGCGAAACAATTTCCGCTTGTTTTTAATTCGGGAGCGAGAGTTACCACCGATTTTCGCACTCAACATCATGGGGTTCCTTCCCTATTCAAACAGCGCCCTGAGCCTACTGTTACAATAAATATAAAAGACGCTGAAAAAAGAGATGTTAAAAACGGTGATCTTGTTACTATTAAAACCGCGCGCGGACATGTCAACATGCGGGCGTATGTAACAGAAGATATCATTCAAGGCTCTATTGACGCTAATATGGGGGGCGGCGGACCGGTAGGGCCCACAGCATGGCAGAACTGTAATATAAATGACCTGACTGATCTGCAGCGTTACGATCCTATATCGGGATTTCCGGTTTATAAAGCTCTGTTATGTGATATCGTTAAAGTTGGCGGCGCTGATAAATCAATCGCGGTCGATTCGGGGGAAGAAGGATTAAAAGAACCTGCTGCCATGAAAGCGAATATTACGGCGGCTCCCGCCCGCCGAGTTTATCTCGATCATAACGCGACAACTTATCTCGATCCGGAAGTTCATCGTGTGATGCTTGAACTCATGAAAGACGGCTTAGGTAATCCATCGGCTATATATCAGGAGGGCCGTAACGCAAAAACAAAGCTGGAAGCATCGCGGCGCAGCATGGCCCGGCTGCTCAACTGTACGGCGCGGCGGCTTATTTTTACAGGCGGAGGTTCGGAAGCCAACAACCTTGCAATCAAAGGCGCGGTATTTGCCAATTGGGACGCAAAGAAACATATCATAACAACATCAATTGAACATCCTGCGGTACTTAACACATGCAAGTGGCTGGAGAAATTCGGATATAATATAACATATCTTCCGGTCGACAATAGCGGAATGGTCAGTCTGGAGGATTTCAGAAAAGCCATCACGTCTGATACTCTGCTTGCGACAATAATGATGGCTAACAATGAAACCGGTACTATTCAGCCTATCAGGGAAATGGCGAAAATAGCGCGTGAAAATTCGGTTATATTTCATACCGACGCCACGCAGGCGGTCGGAAAAATACCGGTTGATGTGGAGGAACTCGGGATTGACATGCTTTCCATGTCGGGACACAAGCTTTACGGACCGAAAGGAGTCGGGGCGTTTTATATCAGAATGGGCCTTGAAATCGACCCGCTTATTCACGGCGGCAAACAGGAGCGGGGCCGCCGCGCCGGAACGGAAAATATTGTTAGCATAATCGGTCTGGGAAAAGCGGCGGAACTGGCTGTGCAGGACCTTTCCAAGATGGATAAACTCCGTGAATATCGAGATAGGCTTGAGGACGGTATCAGAAGCCTGGTTGCCGACGCCAGACTCAACGGACACAAAACAGAACGCCTGCCCAATACGCTGAACCTGACTCTTCCCGGAATGCGCGGAGAATCGTTGACCCTGGCATTGGATCAAAAAGGCATATCGATTTCATCAGGTTCAGCCTGCCGTTCCGGCTCGCCGAAACC
>CAZKYQ010000307.1:0-1603 GCA_964556975.1 uncultured Ignavibacteria bacterium | reverse complement strand
TCGATAGATAAATCATTATTATTGGAATGCGGATCGGCTTTCGATCTCGGACCAATGAAAAAAGATCCCCTCCCGATCGTAGTATCATTATGTAATAGTATTGGAGTTATGCAAGGGCCACTTGGAGCTATAGAGCTATTTAAAACGATGCGAAGAATGATCGAATCGGCGTGCGGGATCGCCCTGATTAGCGCCTATCAGCAGGCTGCTGTTGAGGATTTTGCGCTAAATTTTTATGAATCCACAATACCTGTAAGTGGTCAGCCGCGATGGTTAACGCCGACAACCTATATCCATCCCGGCTATAGAGTTCTACCGAAAAAAATAAAACGATCATTTGATAAGAATCCGACCATAAGCGTAGATATATATGAACGGAACGGAAAATTAATAAAAAAAGGATTTAAACTGTATCGCGATAAATCTAAAGTAAAAGAAACGATTGAAACCGGGCATATCCAAACGTATACTGATTACGAATCGTACTGGTACGGATATGAACTTATGGCCGAATGGATAAAGATCCATTGGGATCAAAACGAGACATTTCACATTGATGGCATGAAATATAAACATCCCGGTATTAAGCCCGCGCAATTTGCAATATTCGACCCGTTAAATTTATTGGAAGGATTTATGACATTTTATTAAGACGATTATTTTGAAAATATCATCTTTTTAATAATATAAGACAGGAGAAATATGTCTGATCAACTAATACTCTGGGCAATAGTAATTGGGTATATAGTATTTGTCTTTACTAAAGGCGTTTTAAAGGCACGTAAAATAGGAAACACTGACGATTTTCTTGTAGCCGGCCGTAATGTTGGCTGGTTCTTTTTATTTTGTACAATGGGAGCAACAGTCATAGGTGGCGGAGCTTCGATAGGTGCTATCGGCAAAACCTATGATTGGGGAATCCTGATGCTCTTAGTTTCTATGGGATGGTATCTTCATTTTATTTTCTCTGGCTTATTTGTCGCCCCTAAGTTCCGAGATGCTGAATTATATACGGTAGCAGGGTATTTTGGACTTCGCTTTGGAGAGGGCCCTCGTTTTATAATGCTTATATTGTCTCTTTTGTTTTCCGTTTTTATCGTAGCCGCCCAGATGGCCGCGTTTGGTAGTGTACTCGCAGCTATTCTTCCGAAATTCGCGGACGCTCAAAATATTCTTAGGTGGGCTATTCTTATAGGCGGCGCAATGGTCGTAATTTATAGTACAGCGGGCGGATTATTAGCGGTCATTCATACTGATGTATATCAATTTATTGTGCTGATAATTGGATTTGTAATAACGGTGTTATTTTGCGCTCCGGATATAATCGGTTCTTGGGGAACAGCCACCCTTAATATTCCCGACGATTTTTTTCGAATTGAAGGGGGCAAAGGCTGGTTGTTTTTGATAACAACCTTTTTTGCGTTTCTCCTTGGTGAAACATTTGCGCCAGGATATGCAACCCGCTATTGCGTCGGCAAGAATATAAAAGAAACTAAAAAGGGTATCGCCGGTGTTGGCGTTTTCCTGGCGTTTACTTTTCCTGTTATTCTGTTTTTTATTGCTTTGTATGCTCGAATACATTTCCCAAACATCGAACCTCAGC
>CAZKYQ010000306.1:0-1659 GCA_964556975.1 uncultured Ignavibacteria bacterium | reverse complement strand
GATTTTCGACTTGCTTCAAAAGGGAGGCGAAGTTGACTGATGGGGTTTTTGGATTATTTAAATATTGGCTCTTGGATAATCGGAGATCCCTCCGATAAATTTGATAGGACCAATGTTAATGACGGTATTTTTCAAGCACGGCAGAGTATAACTCAGGCGTTATCTAAAAAAAATCCACTCTTAGAAAGCAATTCATTCTCGGCCCTAGTTCTTTGGGTCTCTAGCCCGGTTTTGGATACTACGCCGGTGATACCCCTCTCATATAATCCCGGTTTTCTAGAAAATAATTATGTACAAATTCCGACTACAAAAATAAAAATATATTTTAGAGTCCCGGTGTTGCATTCCAATCTCCCTCTCCCCAATTCCTTCCACCCGGAATATAAATCTACGCTTTCCATTTTAAAGCCAGAAGATCAAAATGAGTTGCTTATCTCATGTCACCCTAGCTTGTATGCAGATTTTTCCGAATTTTCAAATATAATTCCTGGTGATATTATAAAAATTGAATTCGATGATGAAACATATAGCAGCGCAAAATTAGTGGGATTGGAGGAGAAGGGAATCAATAATATTGAAATTAAAACTGATTTCACATCCTCAATTGTAGATATATTTGATGACGCCGCCGAAACAGAAATATTGGGATCCGCCGCCAATTCGTCCTCTCTGGGGCACAATCAGGCTAAATATTATACAGAAGCGAACCGGGGCCCAAACGAAATTTTAAACATTGTACTCCACTCTACTGATGGAACTTCGGGCCCGGGCCGAGCACAACACACCATCCATCGCTTCGCAGAAGGTCCAACTCTCAGATTCGATTGGACAAATAAAGAAACAGGAAAGGTCATAATAAATCCAAGTTGTGAGTTGGTTTTAAAAGTAGACGGCAAACTTCCAAAAACAAAAAAAGGCGTTCAAACCATCTGTCATGACAAAAGAAAAAACGTTGAAATTCCAGTTAAAACTTCAATTCATTATGCCGTAGATCAGGGTGGAAACATTATTCAAGGTGTTCTTGATAAAGATATAGCCTCGCACGCTGGCGGAACCATGAATAGGAGATCGATTGGGATTGAGATGAATGGCCGCCCAGCTGACGGCCCCGGCGAAGGTCTGGACGGGAAATACGCAAAAATGTATAATGATAAAATTATAAATGCTACGGCTAAATTGGTGGCATCGCTGGCAACAAAATATAATATTCCTATTGTTAGGGTAACGGGCACTCAACCCGGCATAATTGCCCACCATAATATAAGTAACACCAGATTCGATCCAGGAAATAATCTCGGCCGCACAAGAATTAATAGCGCAGGGGAAAAGATCGTCACACCACCCGGAAATTACTGGGATTGGGATGATTTTTTAACTAGAGTGAAAAATTATCAAGCCACCTCTGTTTGAAAATAAAAGGGAAGATATAAATAAATGCCGAAAGAAGAATCAAAAATAAGAAATCAAGAAAATCTGCAAACCCCCCTTCGAGAATCAGCGCAAAACAATCCTAATAAATCCGCCGGCCTAGACGGCAATTTTATTTGTGAGCCTGTCCCTTTTTATGATAAGACTGAAACAGAGACGGTTATCAAAAACAATAATAACGCCTGGATTGTCCTCGGCCGAGACCGCCCATCGACGCCCGCTTCTGGTTAC
>CAZKYQ010000305.1:0-1659 GCA_964556975.1 uncultured Ignavibacteria bacterium | reverse complement strand
ATTGGCCTGAAATATAGCTATTAATATTAACAATTTCTGAATATCCGGATTTGTTTCGAACATTCAGCGAAAGGAAAAACTATGAAGGCTAAAGAAATTATCGAAAAAAAGGGGACAAAGGTATTCACCAGCTCCCCGTCATATTCAATGAGAAACGCCCTTAATTGCATGATCGAAAATAAGGTCGGCTCGCTGATTATCGTGGATGACAAAAAATGCCCTATCGGCATAATCACCGAAAGAGATGTTCTCAGGTTGGTTAACCAAAAGGAAGACTGGCAAAACGCCACGGTTGGCGAGTATATGACAAAAAAACTGGTTATCGGCCTTCTCGATGATGATCTCGAATATATCATGTCGCTAATGACGCTTAACTATTTCCGCCATGTGCCAATTTTGGATAACGGCAAAATAGCGGGAATAATATCTATTGGAGATATCGTTAAGGCACAGCTCAAAGATTATAAATCAGATAACCGCTATCTCAGCGACTATATAGCCAGCAAATATCCCGCCTGAATTAACAGGTTGTAACTTTAATCCGGTTTGTTTAATCCCTCTATCAGGAAATCGGCTAAATCAGATGTTTTGTCCGGTTTGAAAACGGGCAATGTCGTATTTATTTCATCCTCAGAGACTACCGCAATCAATCCGGGATATTCCCGGTCAATTTTAACGCTGTCCCGCCCGGCGCATGCAATCGAGGGAAAATCACCCTCGCCTTTTCCCTCGTAAAACAGGATATCGATATCCTGAAATAAAAGCTCAAATAGCTTATTCTGTTTTTGACTGCCCACATTATCCGCATGACAGACAAAATTATCGGGTGAAATAATCACGGCGGTTTCGCAACCCGCTTGCCTGAACCGCCAGGAGTCGGTATTGGGGCGGTCAAACTCATGATCATGCGAGGTGTGCTTAACAGCGGCGACCCTGTAGCCCCTGGATTTTAATTCTTTTGATAAATTCTCAATGAGAGTTGTCTTGCCGGATTTTTTTGGCCCGACTATACGAATTTCTTTGTTCATTTATCTGAATTTATAACGTTAATATCTTCCGGACTGTTGATATTATAAAGGCTTTTTTCTCCCCCGAAAGGCGGGACTGTTTTGCATTTCAATTTTAAAAGCCCCTCGGATAAAGTAAGCTTTTCTTGCGACAGTCTTTCCTTCCAGAACGATAACGTTTTCTGATTATAAAGAGCAATCAATGGTTCGGGAATGGTTTTGGAGGAAAGAGCTATTATATCGAAGGATTCATCCATAGAGAGAAATAAGATTTCCAAATCTTTTACTGTTATATTGGGTAAATCCGCGGCCAATATCAAAGCCCATTTTGTCGGGCATTCCTCCAGGGCAGAAACTATTCCCCCCAAAGGCCCCGAATCAGGCCGGGCGTCTTTTAGTGGTTTCACATTGCCAATATCAAGCCCGACAAGATTATCGCCGACAACATAAGGCTCGCGATTTAACAGCGTTTTCAGCAAGCCTATTGTTCGCGCGAGCATTGATTGTCCCGCAATAAGCAGTTCTCGCTTATCTGTTCCAAACCTTCTGCTCTTTCCGCCCGCAAGGATAAATCCGGTAACGTCAGATTTGTTTTTTTTTAGTTCATCCATTCAATTGCGACTTCGGAATCTTTTTCAATTATTCGCGATCC
>CAZKYQ010000304.1:0-1670 GCA_964556975.1 uncultured Ignavibacteria bacterium | reverse complement strand
CTACTCCCCTTGGAAGTTTGACAATGACCTCGCCTTACGGCAATATCGAAAGCCCATTCGATCTTTCTTCCCTGGCAATTGGCGCGGGCGCGCCGTATGTGGCGAAATGGACAATTATTTATCCCCACGAAACAATGCAGGCCATTAAAAAGGGACTGCAGAAAAAAGGATTTTCGTTTATTGAAATTCTCGCCCCATGTACGGTCGGCTACGGAAGAAAAAACAAGCTAAAAGAACCGGTGGATAATCTTCACTGGTATAAGAAAAACACAATCGGCAGGTCGCGATACGAGGAGCTATCCACGGAGGAAAAACAAAATTGCGATAAGATAATCATAGGCGAACTGCAAAATATCGACAAGCCGGAATTCACCGCCGAATGGGGCAAATTAGTGGATGGGCAGTTTGTGGAGTAAAAGGAAAAAATAGCGCCGTTGTTTTTATTACCCATCCAGTCCAATAAGCCCCAAAACTGATATTTATCACACTTTATGATAATAATTTTCAATAATTGACTGAAGTCAAAGAAAAGCCTATAGTTCCCCGTTAAATTCATGCTATGCAGACGATGATTGATAAAAAAATAAAAGCCGATTCCGCTACTTTAGCGAAAATGGTAAATATCTATTGCGAAGATAATCATACGAAAGAAATTAAAAGCGATGTTAAAAGACGGGGACTTTTGGGATCAATCGACATAGACCCTGCATCAATATGTGCTGACTGCGGCAATCTGCTTATGCATGGACTTATTAGACTTCAGAATTGCCCGATTGATCCTAAACCCCGTTGTAGACATTGCCCGAATCCATGCTATTCAGGCAAATATCGGGACTTTGTAAAAAAAATCATGCGCTATTCAGGCTTGAAGATGATAAAAACAGGCCGGATCGACTTGATCTGGAAATACTTATTTTAAAAAGGAATTTTTATGCCCTTAAGAGACATTATTCTAATCGATGAAGAAAAATGCGATGGTTGCGCTCTTTGTATCCCCTCATGCCCTGAAGGCGCACTGGCAATAATTGACGGCAAAGCAAAACTTGTTGCCGAAAGTTATTGCGACGGCATGGGCGCTTGTGTGGGCGATTGTCCGCAGGATGCCATGACGGTAATTAAACGCGACGCGCCTGAATTCGACGAAGTTGCAGCGTTGGAGAACATGAAAAAAGCCGAACTTGAGCAGAAGCGGGAAGCGGCGGTGGTGTCAACGCCAGCGGCGCAATTCAGCGGCTGCCCGGGATCGCGGACAATGGTTATCGAAAAGCAAAATAACAATTCGGATATGCCTGCTAATGACGCTACTTCAGAACTTACACAATGGCCTGTACAGCTCCATCTGGTTTCGCCAATGGCTCCGTATTTCAACAACAGGGGGCTTTTAATAGCGGCGGATTGCGTTCCTTTCGCGGACCCTAATTTCCATAAAAATCTATTGAAAGAAAAGTCAGTGATTATCGCCTGCCCCAAGCTTGATGATACTTCATCCTACGCGCCAAAACTGGCGGAAATTATCAAAACCAACAACATCCCTAAAATTACGGTTGCGTACATGATAGTCCCTTGCTGTATGGGGATTTTCGCGATTGCCCGGCAGGCGATAGAGATGTCTGGTAAGGATGTTGAAATAGAATCAATTATCGTGGGTGTTGACGGCAAATATCAAGGGT
>CAZKYQ010000303.1:0-1670 GCA_964556975.1 uncultured Ignavibacteria bacterium | reverse complement strand
CAAACGCCAAAAGTATGCACAAGACCCAAACAGTCTTCAATTCAAATTCTCCTCAATTAAGAGTCTATGTAAAAATATAAAAGATTAGCCGAAAGTCAAGAGGAGATTGCTATCGTCTGGCCTTTTACCGCCCAATGATCTCCAGGCTGGCGTATTTGGCCATTAGCTTTTTAGTGCCGTAACGGTCGAAACGCACATTCAGAGTCAGGTCTTCGCCGCTACCCTCGCGCGATACTATAACCCCATCGCCGAATTTCTGATGCGCAACTCTCGCGCCGGGCGGGAGCAAGTCATCTATGTCAGATTCGTTATATTCAATATCAAGATTTGGTTTAGCTTTAGGTTTGTTACGTTGTTTATAATTGTTTTTCGCCGCCGCGCCGTAACCGTTCCAATAGTTGAACCGCTCAACGTCAAGCTTGTCTTCAGGTATGTCTTTCAGGAAAACCGAGGGCCCGCCGGTGTAGTCGCCCCATCTTCTTCTGAATCCTGCCATAGAAAGATATAGTTTGTTTTTGGCGCGGGTCATCCCGACATAGCATAATCGCCTTTCCTCGTCAGGATCGGAGCGGTCATCGAAACCCCGTTCCAGCGGAAACAGGCCGTCCTCCATCCCGCTGATAAATACGGTGTCGAACTCAAGCCCTTTAGCGGCATGAAGCGTCATTAATGTCGCGGCCGGTGTCGAATCGTCCCACGTATCAATATCGGCGATTAAGGCAACCTCCTCCAAAAAACCCGCCAGCGATGGTTCTTCGGCTCGGCCAACATATTGGGCAATTCCGGCAACGAGTTCTTTGACATTTTCTGCCCGAACGTCAGATTCGGGTGTGCCGTCATCAGCCAGCATCTCAAGATATTTTATTCTCTCGATGATTCGGGCCGCGATATCCTGCGGCGCGAGATCATCAATTTTTAAAGTGAGCTCTTTTATAATAGAAGCGAAATTCTCAAGCTCGGCTTTCGCCTTGCCCTTGATGCCGGACTCGTTAAGCGATGTCTGCAAAGCTGTCATTGCCGATATGTTTTCTTTTGAAGCGAGCGTTTCAAGCTTCTCCACGCTGGTCTTGCCAACACCCCGCTTGGGAACATTAATAATTCTTCTAAGCGCAACCCCGTCATCGGGATTTACAAGCAGCCTCAGATAGGCGATTATGTCTTTGACCTCGGCCCGCTCGTAAAATCTGGTTCCGCCTACTATTGTATAGGGAATGCCTTTATATCTGAGCGAATCCTCAAGCACTCTGGATTGAGCGTTCGTCCGGTAAAGTATGGCGAAATCCGAGGCCGCTTTATCGAAAGTCATTTCAAGCCGCATTTTTTCCGCTATAGCTTCGCCCTCGTCGACCTCGTCGCCGCACAATAGAAGCGATATCTTTTCACCTGCGCCTTTTTCCGTAAAAAGCCTTTTGGCGTGTCTTCCGGCGATTTTTGTTACAACATCTCCGGCGGCATTGAGAATATTCTGGGTCGAGCGGTAATTCTGCTCCAGCAAAATTATTTTCGCGTCCGGGTAATCCTTCTCGAAATCAAGGATGTTCTTTATATCAGCTCCGCGCCAGCCGTAGATTGACTGATCGTCGTCCCCGACAACGCAGAGGTTTTGGTTGTTTTGGGCAAGAAGATTTATAAGCTTATATTGGGAATGGTTCGTGTCCTGATATTCGTCA
>CAZKYQ010000302.1:0-1677 GCA_964556975.1 uncultured Ignavibacteria bacterium | reverse complement strand
AGGAGATCGTCTACAACGGTCTGCTTAAAAAACAGCGCCGGGAAATTCATGAACAAATTGCGCGGGTGATGGAAAGTGTCTTCAAGGACAGGCTGGCGGAATTCAATGAAACCCTGGCCTATCATTATGCCCGGGGGCAATCGGATACTAAGGCGATCGATTACCTGGTGAAATCAGGGGAAAAGAGTCTGGCAAGATATGCGGTGGAAGAAGCCCATCAGTACTTCAGGAAAGCATATGACATCCTGGCATCAAGAGAAGAGTTATCTGAGGCAGAAAGGAACATCCTTATCGACATTTTAAACAGCTGGGGCTACGTCTTTTATTTTCTTGGCGAGTTTAGGGAATTCATCAATATTTTCAAATCTCATCAGGATATGGCAGAATCCCTGCAAGACAAGGCAAAAACCGGGATGTTCTATGTGTGGTTCGGCACTGCCCATTATATGGCCGGATTATCAAAGGAGGGCTATGAATACCTGTGCAAAGCCCTAAAACTCGGACAGAGTGCCGGCGATCAAAAAGTAGTGGGCTATGCCTGCACCTGGCTGCCATGGACCTGTGCAGAACTGGGTTTTTTTGCTGAAGGAATTGGTTATGGTGAGAGGGCGCAGAAGATAGCCGAGTCGTATCCTTCTGATCAATATCTTTATTTTAAATCGCTTGGTGGGCTTTGCTTAATCTACTTTTTCATAGGGGATACGCGTAGGATTTTTGAGGGCGCGAACCGTCTATTAGACTACGGAGAAAGAAACGCCAACAGCAGGAGCAAAGTAGTTGGGCATTGGATGGAAGCATTTGGTCACCAGGCTGCGGGAGATATGAAGTCAGCGCAAAAAAGTAGTGAAAAAGCTTTGGCAGTTGCGTTGGACCCTTTCTATGCTAACTTTCCAAATTTTACATTAGGCGTGGCTTCTTTTTTCAACGGCGAACTTCAGAAAGCTGAAGATGCTCTTCAATCCTCCTTAAAATTCGGTGAGAAGCACGGTGAGGGGGAAATGTTCGTAATATGCCAGTGTTTTATGGCTCCAATTTTGATTGCCAAAGGCGAGATGCAGCAAGGGACAAAACTGATGGAAGAAGCGCAAAAGGCCCTGATTATAAATCAGAGGAGATGGAACTATGCCTTATCTGAGTATATTCTTGGTGAAGCGAATTCACAAATAGCCACAAGCCCAAAACCTCCTTTATCGATCATGGCCAAAAACATCGGGTTTTTGGTAAAAACTGTGCCGTTTGCGACCAAAAGTGCTGAACTGCACTTTAAAAAGGCGATTAAAATATTCAAAGAACTCGGTACGAAAGGCCAACTAGGAATGGTTTACCTGAGCCTGGGTCTTCTACACAAAGCGACCAAGAAAACCGACAAGGCCAGGCGCTGCCTCTTGGAGGCTATTAATCTCTTCCAGGAATGCGAGGCTGGAGGCTGGCTTAAACAAGCGAATGAGGCACTTGATTCTTTAGGATAATAGCCGTTTTGTCACTTTAAGTAGAAATCAATATGTTGTGGTTTTTACTATTGTGCCAAAATTGAGATACCTGTTATGTATAAAAGGTCTCTACACAGTTTCAAAACTTGCACTATCTCCAACTAATCACAGGTGGGCCTAAATTGCAGATATCAACAATTAAAACCAAGTATCTTGCGCCCTCATATTTTCAGATACTGTAAACATA
>CAZKYQ010000301.1:0-1684 GCA_964556975.1 uncultured Ignavibacteria bacterium | reverse complement strand
CAACGACCCCCAGCGAATCGGATTGCCACTCGAACAAAGGAATCTTGTTGTTTCTATTATCAGCTTTGAAATCAGTCAGAGAAAGAATCTTACCGTTGAATTTAATTTTCCTTTTTTTCAATATATCTGAAAAAATATAGGCGCAATAAATATCCGGCCTGTGAACCGATACGTAATCTATTTGATTGGAATCGTTAAGAGCTATTCCTCCAAAGAACTCAACATCATTTGTGGAGGGTGTTCGATAATAATCAAGCGTGAATTCAGCCTCAACTGGCAATGTTGTTGTATTGTTAATAATATTGATATAATCTGTTTGGGGTTCTATTGAAATTATCGCGGGATCGCCGATTTTTTTGCCGGGATTAAATCTCAGATCTACACAATTATCGTTGAAAGACAATGCGGTTACCGGGCAGGCATACCAGTATGAAAGATCGTCCCATGACCAGCCGTACCCCAGGTTCGGCCCGGAGAAAAACGAGATGTCTACTATTATATCACCTTTGATTTCATTTATGCCGTAAACTGCCAGGCTATCTGCCCATAAATCCAAGACTTCGGTGATGCTGTCTCGGAACCGGCCTGAAATAAGCGGGTCTCCTCCGCCGGCGATAATAAGATCGCCTTTCAACCTGCCTTTCTTATCTATTTTGCCGGTACGGAAAAATTCTGTTTTAAATCTGTATTCAGGTCCCAACAGCTCCAATGCCGCCGCAGTTGTGAATAGCTTCATGTTGGAGGCCGGAGAAAAAAGCTTATTTGCGTTTGAGGCATATAGCAGGCTGTCATTTGTGATGTCATAAATAGCCAGGCCGATGAGAGCATTGGAGAGCACCGAATCAGCCATGATGTTATCAATTTCATCGATGTAGTTATTGGTTGCAAGTGTGGATACCGATAACACTAAAATTGCTAACAAGATCGTTTTTACGATTTTTTTCATTTTTTCAAAAAGAAGCCCGCCCGCTTTGTTGCGGACGGGCTTTGAGTTCGAGTATTAATGTTGGCTATTCACCAAATTGTTCAAGAATAGTCTGGAAAGTTTGACGAATATCGGGCAACCCCATTGAGTAAGTATCGTATCCGAATGTGGCAGAAATCACGGCATTATTCTCCGAGTAAGTCCAAGCGACAACGTCTCCAAAATTCGGAGAAGGATCACCGTCTCTATCCAATCCGACTTTAAACAGAGGCGTGACACCATCTTTCAGAAAATATGATGTCCTCACTGAGATTGAATCAGGGTATGGAATCGAATTCCGATAAGCTCGTTCTCCTCTCCACCATAGACTATCTACTTCGACAATCTTTATAGATACGGCGGCACCACGTTGTTCCCCATCCTTACCCACGTCAATTTTCATTGAATCAGGAAAACCGGGTTCGCCGGTCCCAATAGCCCATGCGAACCAATCGCCAGCATGGCCCCATACTTCATAAATTGTCGTATCGATAACAGTGGAATCGGGAGTTGCAATTAATGTATCATACGACACATCATCCAGCCACCATGTCGAGTCGATTTCATCAATGAATGTGGAATCATTGATCCCCAAGTAGTCAGCTTCAAAATCAGCCGCTCCCGGAGGATTGCTGTTATAGAGATAGTCAAGAATTTCCGATCCAGCAAGAATCAATTTACCGCCGCCGTCCATGAAAGTTTTAAGAACTCCACCGCCAG
>CAZKYQ010000300.1:0-1685 GCA_964556975.1 uncultured Ignavibacteria bacterium | reverse complement strand
TCAACTGTTCGCCCTCGGCGGGCTTGTGCCGTGGACCTTCTTCGCGAACGGCCTGACGGGCGCGATCGGGTCGCTCGTTGCGAACCGGCCGCTCGTGACGAAGATCTACTTCCCGCGCGAGGTCTTCCCCCTGTCGGCGATCATCAGCGCGTTCGTCGATTTCGCGATTGCCCTGGTCGTGCTGCTCGTGCTGACGGTGATCCTTCACTTCGTGCCGAACGGGTGGCACTTTCAAGCGAGCTGGAACATCCTCCTTCTGCCTGTCGTGGTCGGTGTGCAGGTCGCCTTCATGTTGGGTCTGGGCCTGCTGCTGTCCATGGCAAACCTTTTTTACCAGGGGACCGGCAAGGACATGAACTTGTATTCAATGTATCTCATTCATATAAACTAGCTATTATTGGCGTCACCCTGGACCGTCAACTGGGGGTTGATATAGAGAAGATCCAGGAAGGGAAAGATTACATGAGCCTGGCTAATCGGTTTTTTTCAAAACGGGAGCAGGCAGAATTGTCAGCGATATCGAATGAAGACAGGACACGGGCATTTTATAGCTGCTGGACACGGAAAGAAGCCTTTGTCAAGGCCGTGGGAGATGGCATTACCTATGGTCTGGATTCCTTCGATGTTTCAGTTAATCCGGATGAGATACAGGTATCGCTAAATATCCATTATAACTCAGGCAAAAATACGACCTGGTCTGTTTTTAATATACAGATGGATGATAATTATATGGCTTCTCTTGCTGTTTCAGGCGCTGCTGTCAGCATACGTTACTGGATTAACCTGTAATTCAGGTAGTACTGCATCCCCCCGGTTTATCACTTTAACAATAAATCTTTTCGATTCGTCTATTCTACATATTACCCCACCATGCCATAAATTCTTCAAAGTCGATAAAGCCATCATTGTCGGTATCAATTTTAGTAAAACCAGTTTGTAATTCCTGCGCTGTTATTTTCTTTGCACCAAGAGCATCAACGAGGAGAGCGAATTCATCGTGATCGATTAATCCATTATTATCCTTATCGAAGGCATGAAAGAAATTTATGGCCTCCATGTAATCATCTGTTGATTTAGACATGTTAATTATCCTGAAGTACGTTAATTGAATTTTTCATCCATACGTATCTGTATAACTCACTTGCCCATTTACAATAGGCTACAGTATGGTACAGGGCAAGCATCAGAAGCAACTTGTTTTTCCAATTATCAGGGTTCTTACCTATCCGGATCTGCATTTGAAAGGTACTCACGGGAGTATTGAACATTATCTTTATAAACAAGATTATTTCAAGCTTTTTGCTGAAGCTTATCGAAACGGATATTTCAAGCCATAATCAGAACCCATACTTACCGGAGATACCTTCAGGAAGATCCTTGTAGAACGTTGATTTCGCGTATGACGATAAGGATAAAGAACAAATTAAATTACTTGATCAGCTTGTATGTTTATTAAGAGAGTTAAAGAACAGAAATGCCGGAAATAAAGAGGAGCAAATTCAGCTCAATATCGCCTATGACCATATAAAGTTACAAGATGATATATGGAGAAAGTTGGGAAGCAGTTACATAAAAGAGAAGGTGCAAAAGCCAAAATAATTGTAAACCATCATTCCACCCAGCCCCGCTTAGTGCGGGGTTTTGTTTATTTGAAAGGAGTGGGGAAAGATTTGAAACATTCTATC
>CAZKYQ010000299.1:0-1692 GCA_964556975.1 uncultured Ignavibacteria bacterium | reverse complement strand
GGTTTGATGAATCAAACCCCTACATCATTTTTACATTTTTTGTATGTAGGGGCGAGGTAACCTCGCCCCTACGATTCCCAATGAAATTATCATATTATGCGCCTTTTTTCATACGCGCCGGATAAGGACGCGGGGATTATTTTGGTTTTGAATTAAAATAATCTTGAGCTTCAGGTATAAAATTACCTAGACTCGGAGCCTCTGTAGGCATTTTCCAGCCAATCTCGTTTAACTTCTCAATATGCTTCAAGAATTCAGAATCTACTTGTGAACTTTGCGCATATAATAATGTCGCCCTAACCCGCATAGCTTGAGAAATTACATTCATAGTTGCTTCATCTTCTGTCAGAATAGCGATCTCTCGCCAAATGAATTCTTTGTTCACCTCAGAGAATTCTTTGCCTTCCTTATTGGAAGCTCTTTCGTAAAACAGCTCATTGGTGATAGCGGCAGCTAACAAATCGGCCTTTTCCATTCCATAATTGGATTCAAATTTTTTAGCAAGACGGCTAAAAAGCCCTAGTTTTATTTGATCGATTCCTAATGACATTCTTTTTATTATAATTTTTCTGCGATAAATAAATAGATAATAGCAAATTCCAATTGCTAAAGAAATGCACAAGGGGATAATAAAAATCGTCATTTCTTTGTAAATCCTTTTGGATTAATGGAATGAGAAATGTGACTTGAGATACCACTATGAGCTACGGCTTGAATTAAAGAAGTCGAATCCGTAGTTTGAGCCAATTCAATATCAGAGCTTGGCAACGGATCTACCCAAAACCAATCTTTGCTATTTTCAGGAATATGTTCCTTAAATTTCTGCATCATATAATTCAGTTTTTTAAACAAAAACGGCCTATCCCATTCTCTTTCCGGTAAATTCCTATCATAGCTAATATGTGCCAGCCGCTGGTGTATACGTTTTACTTCTGATTTAAGGTTATCCTTTAATTTTCCTTGTTCATTATTCCAGCTTTTGTTTTTCATATTATCCACTACATAGTCTAAAGACAATACCTCGTCTTTATCTCTTCGGTTTCGCTTCCGAAAAAACTCATATAGATTTCGCGTATGCACAAGAAAAGATTCTATTATCATATTATTCATTGAACAATCGCGCTTATCCGCCCTATATCGAAAAGTCCTAATGAGCATATCAAATTCATAATTTACCCATTTAGCCCCATTCTTAAGTTCATCATCGGTTTTCTTTTTTCTTTTGGACTTCTTATTAACCATTCTTCCCCCCTACTCCCACTCTATCGTCGCCGGGGGTTTGGAGGAGATGTCGTAAACCACGCGGTTGATCCCTTTGACTTCGTTAATAATCCTATTTGATACATGGGAGAGGAAATCTGTCGGCAGATGCGCCCAGTCAGCGGTCATGGCATCCAGCGAGGTAACAGCCCGCAAGGCGACAACGTTCTCGTAAGTGCGCTCATCGCCCATTACGCCGACAGACCGAACAGGCAAAAGCACGGCCAGCGCCTGCCAAACCTCGTTGTACAGCTTCCAGTTACGAAGCCCGGAGATAAATATATTGTCGGCCTCGCGTAAGATCCGCAATCGTTCCGGTGTAATCGATCCCAATACACGCACGGCCAGCCCCGGCCCCGGGAACGGATGCCGGCCGATGAACTCCTTGGGCAGGCCGAGCTTGCGCCCCACCGCGCGGACCTCGTCTTTGAA
>CAZKYQ010000298.1:0-1702 GCA_964556975.1 uncultured Ignavibacteria bacterium | reverse complement strand
AACATATGGCCATACGCTCCTGAAGTATAAAGGAGCAAAATGTAAATGCGGCCGTAAAGGATGTGTCGAGGTTTATACTTCCGCTCCCGCATTAATTCGCTCCGCAAAGGGTGCTATAAAAAAACATAGAAAGTCGTCATTAAAAAACAGCATTGACATTCTCAACCCCAGGCTTATTTTCGACGCCTTCAAGGCCGGTGACAAAGCGGCATCTTTGGCAGTAAGTAAAAACGCGGAGATGCTTGGAACTGCCGTTGGATCGGTTGTTAATTTGCTAAATCCTGAAATTGTAGTTTTGGGAGGGGGGATGTCTCAAGGCGGAAGCGAGTATATCAATTTAATTAGGGAAGAAATATTGGAATTTTC
The DNA here is from genome assembly GCA_964556975.1 of uncultured Ignavibacteria bacterium. GTDB lineage: Bacteria > Zixibacteria > MSB-5A5 > UBA10806 > UBA10806. Next base: position 1,336 of record CAZKYQ010000298.1, on the reverse strand, counting down.
ATTTGCTTCAGCGTCATCTCGCCTGAGAATTAGAAAAGCCAAATTAGGAAACAACGCCGGCTGGATCGGCGCCGCGTGCTTGAACATCTCAAAGGCCAATAATTGAATCCCACCGAGAGCCGCAAATGGCTGGTGCTATCTGTTGCGGCGGCAGGCGTATTGCTCGCCACTATCGACTCTTCGATTGTTAATATCGCCCTCCCTACTATAAGCAGTTTTTTTGACGTTTCCGTTCGCATGACAGCCTGGGTCACGATAAGCTATATGCTGGTGATAACGGCGTTGCTTTTGATTTTCGGCAGGCTTTCCGATATGTATGGATGCAAGCTTGTTTTTGTTTCTGGAATGGCCGTATTCACCGCGGCTTCCGGTTTATGCGCCATGTCCGGCCGGATCGAATATTTGATAGCATTCAGGGCTTTACAAGGATTTGGGGCGGCGATGATTATGTCGAATACGCCCGCGATTGTAACCGGGGCATTTCCACCCGAACAGCGCGGCATGGGTTTGGGAGTGATTGGAAGCGTCGTTTCGGTAGGCCTGATGCTTGGGCCGCCTCTGGGCGGCATGATTATTCATTATCTGGGATGGAAGTTTATATTTTTTGTGAATATTCCTGTCGGCATTGGCGGAATAATTTTATCGCTCAAAATACTATCGCCTAATACCGCCGCGAAGAAAACAAAATTACGGCCGATTGATTCGATTTTATGGATAAGCGGGATTACAGCGTATGTGTTTGTATTTGGCATTATGGGCAAATCGGGCTTTAGCTTCTTTCCAAACGGTGTCTTTTTAGCAATCGCGGCAGTAGTCTTAATTATATTTTTCTTCAGGCAATTTAGGACAGACCACCCGCTTTTTTCTTCGCGGCTTTTAAAAAATAAGATTTTCCTCCTTTCATGCGGGGCCGGCTTTTTTATTTATATGGGGATAATAGGCGTGTCTTTTATGTTTCCGTTTTTTCTTGAGCGGTCTATCGGATTAGATCCTCTTTCGACCGGTCGTTTTCTTATGGTAATTCCAGCCACGACTTTTATTGTTTCGCCGCTATCGGGAATATTGTCCGATAAATTCGGCCAGAGGCCAATGGCGACTATCGGAACAATTATTACCGCCATTTCGATTTATTCCTTACTGTCATTAAATCAGGACTCAGGAGCTATAAGGATTGTTCTGAACCTTATTGGAATGGGCATTGGAATAGGGATGTTTTCGTCCCCGAACAATTCAGCATTGATGGGGTCTGTCGATAATAGTGATAGAGGATCAGCGGCGGGGGTTTTGGCCACTGTAAGAAATTTGGGTTTTGTAACAGGCGCGGCTGTCGTGAGCT
>CAZKYQ010000297.1:0-1704 GCA_964556975.1 uncultured Ignavibacteria bacterium | reverse complement strand
TAAGATATAAAACAGAGAAAAATGGCTTGACTTATAGAATCAATAGATTTGATTGTATGTTAGGTTCTTTAAAAAAAGGAGAAAATATGAGAACAAAAACGCTTCTATTGTGCATCTCCTTGTATGTGTTGTTAACGTCAGCATCTATGGCTTCGACGATTCATGTACCTGGCGATTATCCAACCATTCAGGGAGGAATTAATGCCGCCGTAAACGGAGATACCGTTTTGGTTGCCAGCGGAACGTATCAGGAACATCTTGATTACCATGGAAAAGCTATCGTGGTTATTTCCGCGGAAGGTCCGGAGGCCACAATTATCGAACGTCAATATGTCGGGATATCCCTGGTGACCTTCTCCAACGGCGAATCGGCGGAAGCTAAATTGATCGGGTTTACGATTCAAAACTCCTATGATGCCGCGGCTGTCTTTATTGATAACGCCCAACCACAGATTCTTGACAACCGTTTTATGTATAATCTAAACTCTTGGTTAGGTGGGGCCATATCCGCAAAAAACTTTTCTAATCCAACGATCCAGGGTAATCTCTTCTGGGGCAATTCAGCGTTTCGTGGAGGGGCAATAGATATCGGGGAATTGGCTCCGTCGGACGCAAAGATCGAAAGAAATACGTTCTTCGGTAACACGAGCCAAACTCATGGAGGAGCTGTTTTTATTAGGAATTCCTCGGCGTCTTTTATTAATCACAATATTTTCTATATGAACCATGCATTAGGTATGGGGGCGGCCGCGTGTCTTAGCGAATGTAATAACACCGCATTTTTCAACAACACCGTAGCGTTTAACATTAACTTTGAAACCTGGAACGGTAGCGGGCTTGTAATTTGGTATACAAACAACTGTAGCATCTATAATAATATTTTCGCCTATAATGTCGGTATCGCCTTGCGGCAGGAGCCATACTACTCCAGTTCAGCTTCATATAATGCTATGTGGGGAAATACAGCTAATTACGTCAATATAACGCCCGGAGACGGTTCGATAACAAGCGATCCGTTGTTTGGAGCGGGGACCCCCTACTCATTCGAACTTTCGGAGGGCTCCCCATGCATCGACGCGGGCGATCCAAGCTCTCCTCCTGATCCCGACGGATCAATAGCCGATATGGGAGCGCTATATTTCGGAGGAATAACCGCAATTGATAATCCCTTAGAATTACCAACGATGACAAAGCTATTGCAAAATTACCCTAACCCATTCAACGCAGGAACCCAAATAAGCTTCAGTATTTCGGAAGATTCCGATGTAGAAATAGATATTTTTGATACGATGGGACGTAAAGTGCGAACTTTGATAAACGGATATTATGAAGCTGGCAACCATCAAGTAAACTGGAACGGTTTATCAGACAATAACGAAAGGATTTCTTCGGGAGTCTATTTCTACTTGTTAAGGACGAATTCGTTTGAAAGTACGAAAAAGATGATACTCTTAAAGTAAAGAGCGATAAAATTTAGTAAAAAAATCCAGCTCTTTTAGGGCTGGATTTTTATGATATGGCCATTATCTCTGAAATATGTTCAACAAATAAATTTGAGTACCGGTTTCCCCTGATCTGTCAAAACAATGCCAATAAAAAATATAGCAGCATATCTTTTCGCTGATATCTCATTACCCCCCCCGTGTAAAAAATACTCACAAAGGGTTTGACATCATATATGGCCCATTGTTAGATTAAGAGCAT
>CAZKYQ010000296.1:0-1710 GCA_964556975.1 uncultured Ignavibacteria bacterium | reverse complement strand
AAGATCACGTCCGCCGATGGGGGACTACGATCCTACCGAACATATAATTTTTTATTGACAAATCTACATAATTTGTTAATTTTATTGTTATAATAAGGAGGCGTATTGAAAACGCTGATTCTGATATTATTGCTAACTTCAATTGCATTTGTGCAAGGAGAGGATTTTACTGTTCCGCCCGGCTATGAGATTGTGGCCAGAGACGGCAACCGGGTTGAGATCAAAGACTTAGCGACCGGTTTTGTCACGCCACACCTGCTTAATTGGGATTCCGAAAAACCACAAACGCCCATAATAGCCGAAACACAGGACGAACTGCCGAGGCAATGGTACTATTTTGAGACTTTGGCCACGCTCCCATGGTTTGTAAGGGTTTATACCGGAGACCTTAACAATTCAGGATATGCTGAAATTTACGGCAGAATCGCGGGCGAAACCTACCTTGATACCCTGGTTACACCATGGCAATTTGATCATATAACTCTTGATAGTTTGGGCGCGCCTGTATATCTGGGCGATACCGATTTCGACGGCAATGGCGAGTTATTGACATTAAGATCAGACGGCTTTTATCTTTACGAATCGGTTGACTTCAATAGCTATCCTGACAGTCTTATATGGTATTTTCCCGATAATATCGGCAATCAAAGGGCCAGTAAAATCGGCGATGTTGATGGCGATGGATATGGAGAAGTATTGTATTATTACGAACAGCGGGCCTATGGATATCAGATATTCGAGCTTGACAGCGCAGGCAATTACTTGTGGAAAACAGCGATACCATTTTTTAATCATGTTTACGATTATACCGGCGAGCCGAGTTTTGGAGATGTTGATGGCGATGGACAGACGGAGATTTTCGCGGGCGGAATTCATGGCGAAGTAATCGTATATGAAAATGTTGCCGATGACTCATTTGAGTTTGTCTGGATGGATTACATAGACATGCCTAGCGCCTATTCGACCGAATACCTGGGAGACACGGACGGCGACGGCCATAACGAGTTTATGATCGCGGGCAATTATATTTGGGGTCCCGGAGGCATACTATTCTGCATATACGAGTCTCATTCGGACAACAATTATCAATTGGTATACAGCATAAATATAAACCGTTATTGGTTTTCCAACGGTGATATCTGGGTTGGTGATTTTACAGGCGAGGGTTTTAATGAAATCGCCCTTTGTACAGGCTGGAATATAACTATATTGAGAGCAGTTGGTAATGATAACTGGGAAGAAATTACCCGATATAGAAATGAAAATCTGGACTTGGAAATTTATAAATATAATGTAAGCGATGACTATCCGGATTTCCTGTTAAATTTAGTGCGCGGTCCTGTTTGGATGACCAGAATGATATGGCCGGGAGGAAGTTATTATCCCGGAGACGTAAATAACAACGGAGGCGTAAATGGAACAGACGTAATATATTTGGTTTCTTATTTAAAAACAGGCGCGCCACCCATTCAAACTCCATGCATCAGGGCGGACGCAAACGGAGATTGTGATATTAATCTGCTCGATGTTACATACCTTGTTAATTACTTTAAGGGCCGGGTTCCAGCCCCGGAACCGGGTTGGTGTCCGTACATATTGGAATAAGGAGGGAAGATGTTTAAAACCATTTCTTACTGTGTGGCAATTTTTTTGCTTTCAATTGTAACAGTTAGTGCCGATTGGTCTGTTCTGGAGGAGGTAAATGAAAGA
>CAZKYQ010000295.1:0-1715 GCA_964556975.1 uncultured Ignavibacteria bacterium | reverse complement strand
GCTGGGGTTATTGCCCATGAAATGGGAGCAAATATTAAGGTTACATCCGGCCCGGCGGTTGAACGGGCGGGGGATTTGGCTTCGTTATTGACCAATCTGGAAGACGGAGACATTTTATTTATTGATGAGATTCATCGGCTTAATAGACAAGTTGAAGAAGTTCTTTATGCCGCTATGGAAGACTTCAAACTCGATATCATGCTCGGGAAAGGACCTTCTGCCCGTTCTCTGAGACTAGATCTACCAAAATTTACCGTAATTGGTGCCACTACCAGAACCGGTGCCTTAGGCGCACCACTGAGAGATAGATTTGGCATAATTCAAAGGCTAGAATTTTATTCGCCCGGTGAAATTGAAAAAATTCTTCACCGCTCGGCCAGAATCTTAGATGTCAAAACCGTCCCCAAGGCCGCTAAAGAAATCGCCAAAAGATCGCGGCTTACTCCCAGAATTGCCAACCGGCTTCTAAAACGAGCCCGCGATTACGCCGATGTTAATGGTGACGGAATTATTGACGAAAAAATTTGCACCGGCGCTCTAAAACTACTTGAAATTGATGCTATCGGGCTGGATCATTCGGATCGGCGCTTGCTCAATGCCATAATAGATTCATATTCGGGCGGACCGGTGGGTGTTGAAACCTTAGCCGCCTTAACTTCTGAAGAAAAAGCCACTATCGAAGACTTCTATGAACCATACTTATTGCAAATCGGATTCCTGGAAAGAACACCCCGTGGCCGGAAAGTTACCCACAAAGCCTATTCACATCTTGGCAAGTCTTTCAAAAAAGGTAGTACGGACGCTCAGTCAAGCTTGTTATAATAAATATCAAAGGATTTTATGGTAAAAGCCCAATTACTAAATTTGGACAAAGGCGAAACTGTTAGAAGGGGGATTAAACGTCATCCAATCGGTTTAATTGAAATTTACGGCGGGGCGATGATACTGATTGGTCTATGCCTACTCTTCCTTTATTTTGCTATTCAAAATAAGGACACACTAGGCGTTGGAGGGACGCCGAACGCTCAAATTACACTTATCATAGCGTCTTTTATCGTATTAATTATTGTGGTGGCCTTAATAGCCGGTAGGATTTATAAAACCAATGAACTTATTTTAACCAATGAAAATATTATTCAAATATTACAGTTCGGACTTTTTAACCGGCAAATTTCTCGGTTGAATTTAGCAAAAATCCAAGACGTATCCGTTGATCAAGTGGGGATACTAGCCAATATGATGGGGTATGGGACTTTGGATGTCGAAACTGCCGGAGAACAATCCAATTTTAGATTTAAATACACACCGCGGCCAAATGTAATGGCGAAAACAATTATTGAAGCTCACGAAGATTACGTAAAACGGTACCGTCGACAACCGCATCAGCTATAACTTTACTCGCTAAACGGATTATCCCTATCGTCAATTAGCTCAGGATCAACCTGAACATCGGTTTGTTCCAATTCTTGAATAGCTTCAACTGCTGCTTCGTCAAATGAAACCTTTTTTACGGTTTGGATTTGTTCTAAGAATCGATCCTGATTAATATCCGGATTAGCTAAGGAGTCGACTCTGTAAATCGCAAATGCGAAAACACCAACTATCACCACAATGGTCAGGCTAAATCTATATTTAATAACCATAGAGGAGATGTTTTTTACTATTTTATTGTAGTCAAATGAGGGATTGATTTTTTGAGATTCAAGTCTTTTCAT
>CAZKYQ010000294.1:0-1763 GCA_964556975.1 uncultured Ignavibacteria bacterium | reverse complement strand
TAAGGTGAGCTACAGGAATTTTATCGGTGATAGTCTGAGCGAAATCATATATAAAGTCCGGCTGGCTAAATTCTATGGGCCACTTACATTTTTGAAGCTGCCGAGTTATGTCAAAATACATTCGGCTATGACGGAAATTGAGATAAGTTAAAATGATTTTTGAAACATTATATCAATCTGCACAACGAGGAGAATTATTACTTATCGATGGAGGTTTTTGTCATTGGCATTTACGAAGAGACGGGCAATTAACGATACGTGAAATCATATCGACAAAGCCAGGTGCAGGCTCAAAAATGCTAGACGTTTTGAAGCAACAGAACGCTAGTAATATTTTTGCTAAATGTCCCGCAGATTTAGCTGCTAATAATTGGTATGCAAAAAGTGGTTTTGCAAATGAAGGAATTGAAACTACTCGAAGTGGAAGAGAATTAAAACTGTGGAGATTGTATCTTGATTAATATTATTGTTTATTGTGTTGCCGTGTGGATTGCAAATTATACAGCGACAATGTTTATACCATTGCCGGTATTTGGAATGGTGTCAGTTGGTACGCTTGTTTTCGGTATTACATTTACACAGAGAGATCGAGTTCATAAGCACGGGCGGTTGGTAGTGTATGCTATGATCGCCTTTGCCGCCATGGGAATGGTGATTGAAAGTGTATTTTTGGCTGTTTCGTGGCGCATTATTTTTGCTTCTTTTATTGCCATTATATTGAGTGAAACGGCTGACACTGAGGTATATCAGCGGTTTATTCAGCGTTCATGGCTACAGCGTGTGGTACTATCGAATGCCGTTAGCATTCCGATTGATAGCATTTTTTTTAATGCTATTGCCTTTTGGAGTGTATTTCCTGTTTTTATATTGATACAAATTATTTTCGGTGAGATTATTGTTAAAGCATTAACCGGGTTGTTGGTTTCATTATGGAAACACCAGAATTGATTTATTGTGCTAATGGCAATAAACGATTTGCTCAAATTGCTATAAATGCGGGTTTTTCCTATGGTGCGCAACTGCCTGGAACGGTATACCATTCAGTTGAATTTGCCGATCAAAATTGGAAAGCGCCAGACAGAGACGGGTATATGACGGCATTAAAACTGCATAAGCCACGGATTGCAACCGTTCTTGATTTAGAACGAGAAGAGCAGTTTGACACGGTATTGGATTGGGCGCATGAGGCTGCGGAACATGTCGAGACCGTGATTATTATTCCGAAGGTTTTTTCAATAATTCCATATTTGCCAACCCGAGTTGGTGGGGCCAATGTTCGTCTTGGATATTCAGTACCAACCCGATTTGGCGGTACAGATGTCCCCGCTTGGGAGTTTGCGGGTTGGCCTGTACATTTACTTGGCGGCTCTCCGCACAAACAGATGAAATATACTTATTATTTGTCAGTTGTCAGCATTGATTGTAATTACCACCTGCTAAAAGCGACTAAATTCGGTGAATATTGGATTAATAGTCGGTGGAAGAATATTCAAAATCATGAACATGATAGCATTTATTCTGCTTTTGCGTTTTCTTGTGAAAATATTAGAGACGCATGGAAGCGGATGAAATAGGCAAACGGTCCCGACTAGGCGCAAGCTACCAAGTTATGTCAAAATACAACGCTAACAAAACGGCATTAGGCGCCAAGCCTCTGTGCTATGCAACAAGAGACGATGCGCTAGAATGTGGCGATCTCAACTTGGCACTTCGCCGGGCCATGATCGAGCGGGGCATCTGTCCTGATTGTGGCGGCGACTGGC
>CAZKYQ010000293.1:0-1779 GCA_964556975.1 uncultured Ignavibacteria bacterium | reverse complement strand
GAGAGATTAAGAACAAAACTGGCCGGTTTTAACCCGACCCGAAGTGGTACAGTTTTACCCGACCCGTGACACTTGACAAAATAAAGAATATATATAATTAGACATATTTATCAATTATTTCATGTTGTTTTGGGGCCATTTATTCCAAAGGCACATTTTTAAGTTGTTGAAAATCATTGGATTAGAGAGACGAAGGGCGTTTATAACGTTAAACATAACAATATTCCTGTCAAGCAAAGGCGACATTCTACTTGTTTTCTTGTTAATTTATTGTATTATAATAGAAAGCTATTGGTTAAGGAGATTTTGGAATGAAGGCCGTTTGGGTTTTATTTATAGTATTTGTTGTCTTAATGGGGCTTTTAATCTCGCCCGCCCACGCCCAGTGGACTGAACCTGTGAGAATCTCCGATAGTCTGGGGATGCTGCCATTTGCCGCCGTTATAGGAGATTCGATTCATGTTGTATTTGAGCGAAGCCAGAAATTCGGATATGTAAACTCCTCAGATAACGGTATTACCTGGGGAGATGTTACCTTTCCAGCATCCATATTTAACGGCAATAATTACCATCCATTTATAATGGAAAGTGCGGGAAAGCTTCATGTCGTCTGGAGAAGTTTTCCTATCGGTAACCCGCGTCAACAGATATTTCATTTTTCCAGCAGCGACGGAGGCAATAGCTGGAGTGATAGACACCAGGTTTTCAATAATAACAGCGCTATGCTGAAATACCCAAGACTGGCGGCAGTGGGCGATACTCTTTTTTTCAGTTGCCGCACTGTAAGTATGTTATTGAGCTTTCGCAGCCTGGACGGAGGTGTGACCTGGGGAGATAGCGCAGTCGTGGAAAGCGGTCCCATAGTAATTGACCATGATCAAATAATGCTTTATGCTCAGGGAAGGGTTCATCTCGTATATCAATTGGCTTTGGTTGGTGATTCAGTAGGTATAGAGATATATCACAGTTATAGTGACGATTATGGGTTAACCTGGTCTGAAAGATACCCCTTATCAACTCTTGAGCCTATTCCCAACGTCAAACACGGACAGGCGCCCTCGGCATATATAGATTCGGCGGGCAATATCATAGCCGCCTGGTATGATTACAAATACGGAAGCGCCTGCGGCTTTACCGGAGATATTTTGGCGCGAATAAGTACAGATAATGGAGATAGCTGGTTACCGGAAAGTCGGTTGACATTCACCCAAACCGGCTCTGGGTCATCCGTGTTGATTGTAAATGACACATTATATTCCGTCTGGAGTGATGATATTATAAATGGCTGTTTTTCAGACAGACTGATGTACTCTTTTTCTACGGATTGGGGCGTTTCCTGGGCGAATCCAACCACAATGTCTGATTTTTATGACTTGTCTGAATTGGATCCTTATTTATTTTACACTTCAGATGGATCTAACACGTTTCTTCATTGTGTATTTCGAAGGGAATTACAGCCGGGCGCCGATATTTTTTATTCAAGGAACGCAATAGTCACTGAAATTATTGATTTGGATAAATCACAACTTCCGGAAAACATTCAAATTACAGCTTATCCCAATCCATTCAATTCAAGAACAATTATGGCCTATAGAAATCTGAAAGGAGGTGAGATCGAGATTTACAACATAACTGGGCAAAAGGTCAAAACTTTAACTACAAACAACAAGGAGGGACAAATAGAATGGGACGCCACTGATGCTATGGGGAATAAAGTCTCAACAGGAATCTATTTCGCCAGAGCGAGAGCGCCCCAAGAATACATTACAATTAAACTAT
>CAZKYQ010000292.1:0-1794 GCA_964556975.1 uncultured Ignavibacteria bacterium | reverse complement strand
TTTAGTTCATCCATTCAATTGCGACTTCGGAATCTTTTTCAATTATTCGCGATCCGCCCTCGGCAAAGATAAATCCGTTTATTCCCTTAACCGATGACAATCGCCCTGATTTCTGTCGGATGGTAGGATAAATCAGAATATTCCTATTGTTTTCTTCGATTCTTGAACCAATTACACAAAGCCTGCTTCCTCTTATCCGCAAATCGGCTGTCAGTTTTCCGCGGTCTCTTCGGGGTTTAAATTCCATTCCGCCTAATTGCCCGATTACTCGTCTGGCGTATAAATGATACCCAACCAACGCGCTTACCGGGTTTCCGGGCAATCCCAGAAGCCAGCCATTGCTGATCCGCGCGAATAAAACCGGCTTGCCCGGCTTGACAGCAACTTTATGAAAAATAATTTCACCGCCAATTCTCTTAACCGCGTCCGGTACAAGGTCGAAATCCCCCATAGAAACGCCTCCGGTTGAGATAATCAAATCATTGGTTTCAAAACATTGCTGAAACAGCGAACAAAGCGACTCAACAGTGTCAACCGATGTCTTTGACATAGGCGAGACTCTATGGCCATCATTTTTTAGCATAGCTTTTAACACATAATCGTTGGAATTATAAACAGTGCCGCTGACAAGCTGTTGGCCAGGATTCACGATTTCAGAACCTGTCGAGACAACGGCTATTTTCGGTTTGGGAATGACTTGAACGAAAGGCTTGCCAAGCGACGCTATTATGCCGATCGCGATAGGGTCTAATTTCTCCCCTTTTTCATAGAGCCGCTCGTTTTTTTTGATATCATCGCCGACAGACCTGACAAATTTGCCGGGTTCGGGCCTGTTATTGATTATCACATGATTATTTTCTATGGATACGTCCTCAACAGGTATTATCGTATCGGCTCCATCGGGCAAAGGCGCGCCGGTCATTATCTTGGCCGCGAAACCTTTTCTCAAAACTTGCTCAGCCGAGTCTCCGGCGGCGATAACGTTCTGGATCGGCAGCCGCCAAGGGCCGTTTTCTTTCATATCTGATATTCGGACCGCAAAACCATCCATAGCCGATGAGGCGAATGAGGGGACATCGAAACTCGCGGTAATATCCTCGTCAAGCAAACATCCCGCCACTTCCGCTAAGGGCACAGAAGCAGGCTTTAACGCTTTGACTTCTTTTTTTATTATTTCAAATGCTTGGTCTAAGGTAATCATAAAAGCAAAATCCTTCAAAAATTCACGTCTGTTTAATATGTTGATTAGCCGGAAATTCGGCAACTCAAATTTCACTGACGGTTTCTGACAGTGAGACACTATACATTTGAACAGGTTTTGATGTGGGAATTAAGCAAAGGAGGCGGCACCGAGCTTGAAAAGCCGAAAATATTACTTTTCGCCGAATTAAATTGACTTAAAAGTCAAAATACGATAATTATTCAAAAGGGAATTGGGTAACAATGGAGAAAAATAAAGAATTAAAATTTATTGATTTGTTTTGCGGTATTGGCGGGATAAAAATCGGTTTCGAAAAAGCAGGGGTTGAATGCGTGCTTTCAAATGATTTTGATAAGAACTGCAAGATCACTTTTGATTCAAATTTCCAAGAAAATGGTAATGGTCTTTTCTTAGAGGATATTTGCAAAATCAATTCAGATATTATCCCTTCCTTTGATGTTCTATCGGCTGGATTTCCCTGCCAACCATTTTCAATTGCGGGCTACCAGAAGGGGGTCTCTGATAAAGGGAGAGGCAATCTGTTTTTTGACAATGTTATAATATTGAGAGAACAGAAGGCGTTTGTCCGGGGG
>CAZKYQ010000291.1:0-1814 GCA_964556975.1 uncultured Ignavibacteria bacterium | reverse complement strand
CAATAGCGAGAGCGCAACCCGGTACATTGGAGGCATGTTTCAAAACCCCGGCATTGCCGGCCATAAGCGCGGGCGCCGCGAAACGGATTACCTGCCAGAATGGAAAATTCCAGGGCATTATGGCAAGCACAACACCTATAGGCTGAAACACAACCATGCTTTTGCTGGCATCGGATTCGATAATCTCATCGGCGAGAAATTTCTCAGCATTTTCAGCATAATAATCGCACACCCACGCGCATTTTTCCACTTCCGCGCGCGACTCCTTTATTGCCTTGCCCATTTCAACAGTTATAAGTTCAGCGTACTTATTGGCGTTTTTCCGTAAGACCTCCGCCGCCTTATACATCAGTTTACTTTTTTCTTTAAATGATACATCGCGCCAGCTAAGGTAGCTATTGTGCGCCGACTCAACTATATTTACTGCATCCTCATCGGTATGCTCTTTATAATCTTTTATCAGTTCATTTGTAGCGGGGTTTATCGCTTTCATTTTAAATTATCCTTCTTTATTAATTAACTCATATCCTTTTCCAGTTTTTTACTTAGCTCATAATTTACTTTGGGTTGTATCGATATTTCCACAAGGCAAAGCTCCTGGCTTGTTATGGCTTTCGAAAGATCATTTTTTAACTCCTGAAGGGTCTTCGGAGCGTACGCCGGTATGCCGAAACTTTCCGCGTATTTTTTAAAATCAGGATTAACCAGATTCGTTCCGAACGTCTTTTTTTTATGGCTCAATTGTTTCCATGAGATAAGCCCGTAATCATTATCATTGAAAACGATGATCGTATATCCCACGCCAAGCTGTTTTGCTGTGGCGATCTCCTGCGAGTTCATCAAAAATCCGCCGTCACCCATTAATGTTACAACCTTTTTATTGGATTTGGCAAGCTTGGCAGCAATTCCACCGGGAAGAGCGATACCCATGCTCGCCAATCCATTCGAGATCAAAACAGAATTAGGCTCATAGACAGGATAGTTACGCCCAATCCATACCTTATGGCTGCCGACATCAGAAATAAGAATGTCGCCCGGGTCCATTAGTTCGCGTATGATATGTAATGCTCCGGGAACAGTGAAATCATGGTCGTTAGTTAATTTGTATGATTCGAAATCATCTTTCATACGTTTTCTAATTGGTTGGTACCAGTCCTTATCAAATGATAAATTTTCTTCGGAAATTCTTTTATTGAGCTCCCACAAAGCGGCGGAAACATCTGATATTATTTCAACATTCGGTTGGTAAAATTCGTAAACTTCCGACTGTTGAAAATCAATATGTATGATTTTTTTGTTGTTATTGCTATTCCAGTATTCGGGCGCGTACTCGACAATATCATACCCGATTGTGATTACCAGGTCGGCCTTATCGAACGCCCGCATTACATAATCTCTCGCCTGCAGGCCGACAGCAAACAGCGAATGCTCGTCTTTATCGCTTATGGCGCCTTTGCCCATGAACGTATGTGCAACCGGGATGCCGGTAAGTTTAACAAATTCCCTCAAATGTTTCGACGCCAACTTTCTGATAGCGCCGTTACCCGCCAATATTAGTGGAGTCTTTGATTTTTTGAGAAGTTCGAAGGCTTCATCCATCGCCTTGTAATCGGGCGCGGCTCTACGGATCGTTTTGGGCGGAATAGGTTTATGATGGCATTCCATCTTGGCCACATCCTCCGGAAGCTCGAAATGGGTCGCTCCCGGTTTCTCCATCTCTGCCAGTTTAAACGCTTTTCGTATCACTTCATTTACCACATGCGGGTTCTGTATGCTGGCATTCCACTTGGTTATAGGACGAAACATCGAGACAA
>CAZKYQ010000290.1:0-1817 GCA_964556975.1 uncultured Ignavibacteria bacterium | reverse complement strand
ATGAAATATGGGAGTTCGACTTGGAATATAATCTTGTTGATCGTATTAAGCTTGAATGCTGGACAGAGGAGGCGGTATGGAATATAGCGCCTTTTATCGGCCATGATGGTAGCGTTTACGAATTCCGCTGTTTCGAAGATGGCATGCATGTAATCAGGCGGCGCAAAGAGTGAGGCATAATCAGAAGAATGTCTGAAATTGTAGTTATGGCAGATAATTTAAAAGACCGTTGACTCGATTTGTCAACGGCCCCTGCAGGAGTAATCCCCCCTGCTTTAACATTTATTAGTCTTTTATTAATTGGCGAACAGGGCTTTCAACTCATCGGGTGTAAGAATATCTTTGCCGGTATCTGAAACCTGTACGACCTGCGATCCGATTTTCAGTCTGATTTCATCTCCCACGGCGAGATATCGGCCCAATGACGGGTCCTGCTCGAGTATCTGGAAATAAGCTTTTGAATACCGCTTGATTTCAAGATCGAAACTATCCTCTTTAAGTTCCGCCTGTATCCAGTTAGTCCCTGATTGATAGAAAGCCTGAAGCCCGACCTGCTTGGCATTTGTGATTTCATGTTTTTGCTCATTGATTTCCACTTCGTTAGGAGCGGCAAGTATATTGGATTGCGACTGTCTATTCAATTTGGCCGACTGTTTTACCGCGCTTCTGCCGGACTTCTCCGCGCCGTAGCTTTCGAGGTTTTTCTTAAGCATATCAGAAAGAACCGGCGCCTCCGCTTCCCAGTAAGAGTCAGCCATCCGATCTTCATCGCCGGTTACAAGAAATGATGTGTATTCGGTTATGATTCCGTATTTTTTCGAGAGTTCGATAACTTCCGTCAAAAGCTCTTCGTTGGTTCCGTGAAGCCGCAATTCCTGAAGCAAGAACCCGATTCTTCTGTTTGCCCATATCATAGCGATATACTCATCCGCCATTGAACCGTCGGAAAATTCTACGGGATAATTATATTCGACAGGCCTTCCGCCAATTTTGCCGGTTAAAATAGCAGTGCCTTTTCCTCTGTTCCCGTAACGTCCTGCTATGATGATTTCGGAACCGTAAAACAGGTCGGGAAACTTATTGGGGTATATCTGATAAATACGGTTTGAGGCGAAATCCAGTTTGAGGTCGGTCATTGCCGGGTAGCTGATTTTGTTTGCCAGATGGGATACTTTAACCTCGATATCCTCATTGGGCAAAACATATTCAGGCACGCCATTGTTTTTCTCCGCCAGCCGGTCCAGAAGGTGAGCGTTGACATCGTAGCCGACTCCAAAAACAAAAAGCCGCGCCCTGCCCTCGTTGAGCCTGGTTGTATTTTTGATAATATCATCAATATTGCGGTTCCCGACCGTCGGAAGACCGTCGGTGAGAAAGATCAGGTATGTCGGGTCGCCGTCATTAGGGACCATTTCGCAGGCGCGAGCCAAAGCGTCGTAGATGTTTGTGCCGCCTGAAGCGTCAATTCTGTCGGTGAATTCAATGGCCCTTTTGATATTTCCCTTGCCAGCCCCAATTAATCCCGATTCGAATGGTTTAACCGTATCATCATAATCGATTATGTTGAAATCGTCATGGGGGTTCAATCCAAGGAGGCAGAACTTCAAGGCTTCCCGCGCCTGGCGGATCTTATCGCCTCTCATACTGCCTGATGAATCGAGAATAAAAATGATATTCTTATTTATCTCATTGGAGATTTTATCAATAGGGGGCGAGAGAATCCCCAGGAAATATCCGTCCTTTTTGCCCGGTTCGCGGTAGCTAAGCAAGTGAAAACCAAAGTCGCTTTTCTGACGGGTAAAATGCAAAACAAAATC
>CAZKYQ010000289.1:0-1818 GCA_964556975.1 uncultured Ignavibacteria bacterium | reverse complement strand
CGGTCGGTGTAGCTTTTAAAATCTTGTTCTTGATAATTTTCAGTTGTCATAGCATTCTCCTTTCTTGTTTTTCGTACCAGGTTATCGCCAGGTATCCTACTATTACGTGATACAGTAAGACACCGATTCCAAACCCCATGAGATACGCGAAAATAATCATGGTTTCTTCTCCTTTGCTATCGGTTATAACTTCCACACATACCCTGCAACCTTCTGATGCAAAGCATGGATTGAAGTTAATTTCCGTCAAGGTAACATTCCGTAGGCTCTTACCCTTGCTGCCGGCATTCCGTTTATATGGACGTTTGGAATGCTTGTACTTGGATCCGGAGTGCTTGCCATTGGGTTCCAGGTTTTCAATGGTTCAGGTGGAAGGTTAGAATTACAAACAGGACAAATATCCAGTCGATGCTGGCGCTTTTCCCCGCAAACTTGGCAAGTGAAAATTTTCTTCATTTTATTTCTCCTTTCGTTATTGGAAGTTACCCTCCCATGCTGCAATCGCCATGCCAATAAAATCATTAAAACCATAACCCATTGATACAATTACCAATAATTTTTCCATTGCACATAAACATGTGCAAATCAACCACCTCTCAACCGGATACAAACTACACAATTGAGTAATACGTATCCGGATACTTTTTATCCACCCCGATATTATGTCAACTTTTAACCGCCAAAGAATTGACGGAAACGTTAAGGAAATGACATTTGACATTTTTTGGTTAAGTTTACTCATGCCCATAAATACAGCAATTACCATGCCAAGATAATAATATCAACAATATCAACTACTTAACATTTCATAGGCCCTTAACTTTGACAATTTTTGTCATGATAACTACCTAACTTTACCCTATAACTCCGTATAACTGTCACTAATTTATTCAATGATTTCAGTGGGTGCAAAAATTGTCAGGAAAAGTGACATTTTGCGGCGGAGAAAATATCGGTCTTGACTCAATTGAATAAATCTTGTATAAGGTAGGTGTATACATTTGTAACCTTATTATTCTAAAGGATATCGATATGGCTAAACGCGGTAGACCTCTGAAATTCAAATCCCCTGAAGAGCTCAAAACCCGAATCGATGAATACTTCGAGCACTGCAAAACAGCTACCATAACTAAATACTTCGTATCCAAAGGCCAGGTCATAGCACAGGAAATCCCTGAACCTAAAACCATGAGCGGGTTGGCAGTGTTCCTGGACTGTGATAGACGGAATTTAGTGAACTATACCGATAGAGACGAATTTTTTCCTATCCTTTTACGCGCGAAGCAGAGAATTGAACAAGATAATATTGCTAATGGTCTATCCGGAACCTACGAAAATCGTATTAACGCCTTGAATTTATGCAGTAATTTTGGATTCTCCATGAAAAGTGAAGATACTGTCCGGGTAGAAAATCTCGAATCAGTGCTACAAAACCTTGGTGTAGAACAGGACGACGACGACGGCCAGACCTCGGAGTAGATCCCTTGGAGTAGACTATGACGGTAGCCGGCGGAATCGCACCTTTATATATGAGCGGCTGGATAATGACTGCTTGACACATACAAGGCAAAGGGGAAATAAGATTCAATCCGCAGCTTTTTCCTTCCACATACCACAAGATACAGGCATGCCGACACCTTCTCCTGGCCTGAATAGTGCCGCAACCGCTAACTCCCTGGAATTATTACACTTCCCATTTCAAAAAGTTTACATAATACCTCCTATCGGACGTTGTGCTTTATTGGCTTGTGTACCTTTTCTTGGCTGCGACACCGGGGGGCTGAAAAAATTTTCTCAGCGAGCGGGGCGTGCCATATA
>CAZKYQ010000288.1:0-1827 GCA_964556975.1 uncultured Ignavibacteria bacterium | reverse complement strand
AGATAAACGATATGTACACTTATTCTCTCAGGGTATTTTAGAAGTGATCTAGCAACAGGAACTTCTTTCAATCAGCCCGGATACCCCGAATAGGAATAATATTTCTTTGTCTGGAATTTTTTACCGCTTAAAACAATTTTTTCGGCATTGATAACCACGACATACGCGCCCATATCAAGATGAGGAGTAAAAAGCGGATTATTTTTACCTCTTATTATAGTAGCGATGCGAGAGGCCAAACGGCCAAGAATTAGCCCCTTAGCGTCAATCACATACCATTTTTGAATTTGACGATCTTGTTTCGGTACAAAAGTTTTCGTGTCCATTACGGCTCCATTAAGACCTGTTAGTCCCCAAAATTACAAAATACTAAATTTAGCCGGAGTTTGCGATAAGTCAAGTAAAATCATCGGCAAGCTGTTATAAAATTTAAACTTAAATATCTACTGCCTGCCAAAACCTGATTCCCCCGAAAAACCCCTAAGTTATTAAATGTTATTAGATTATCGTCATTGTTTGTTCGGATATTAGTTGTAAGTCTTGATATTTTCATTACTTATCATAAAAAAATAATTTATTTGAGATGATTATCCGGTGAGATTATTCCGTTTTCCGTAATAATTCCCGTGAGTAGATCATGGGGCGTAACATCAAATGCCGGATTATAGGTCGGGGTTTCACATGGAGCGACTTGAGAACCGAAGATGTTTTTTATCTCAGCCCCGTCACGGTTTTCAATTATTATTGAATCTCCATCCGGACAGTCGGGATCAAATGTGGAAGATGGCGCGGCGCAATAAAATGGGATATCATGATATTTCGCGAGAACGGCCAGGTTATATGTGCCAATTTTATTAGCAAAATCAAGGTTCCTGGCGATCCGATCCGCGCCGACAACTACCAAATCTACCTTGCCGTCGGACATGAGCTTGCCCGACATATTATCCGTTATCAGGGTATGGGGAACTTTCGCCTTTTGAAGCTCCCAGGCCGTTAACCTGGCGCCCTGCAAGATAGGCCTGGTTTCATCTACCCAGACTTCGATATTTTTACCGCTGAAAAATGCAGTATAAATCACTCCAACCGCCGTCCCTATTCCGCCGGTGGCAAGAGCGCCGGCGTTGCAATGAGTCAGAATCCGGCAGGTGTCAGAAACAATTTTGCTTCCATTCACACCTATTTTCTCGCACATGCTGGCGTCTTCCGAGTGAATCGATTTTGCTTCGGCCAGCAGTCTTTCGAGGAGATTATCTTTTGTAATAATTTCAATATAGACTCTTAGCATACGTTTAATTGCCCACGAGAGGTTTACGGCTGTGGGCCGGGCGGAAATTAATGCCGCGCATGCTTTAATAAACGAGTCTCTATCCGAAATATTTTTTACGAGGCACAACGCGTAGGCGGCGACTACGCCGATCAATGGGGCGCCGCGAACGGTTAGATTTTTTATCGCCTCATACGCTTCATCTATAGTTTTAATTTTTATATATTCTTCATTTAAAGGAAGTTTTGTCTGGTCAAGAACCAGAAGATAATTATCAACCCATCTGATATGAGAAAACCCAAGCCGTTCAGATATGTTCATTACTCTCCAACCAACTGAACTGTCAGCTCCCGGCTTCTGGATTTATTGTCAAAATTTAAGAAGATAATTTGTTGCCAGGTCCCAAGATCGAGTTTTCCATTATCAAAAGGTATTGATAAAGAGGTTTTTATGAGAAATGAACGTAAATGTGAAAAACCATTGCCATCACCCCACGTTTTATCATGTACATAGGCAATATCGCTCGGAATAATTTTCTCAAAAAATTCAGGTATATCCTTTAA
>CAZKYQ010000287.1:0-1844 GCA_964556975.1 uncultured Ignavibacteria bacterium | reverse complement strand
AACTGCCGGGTCAGGCGACCCGTCAGCACGAGTGTTGGCCGCCCACTCTGTCGGAAGCGCAGGACTATAATTGATTAAGCTGGAATAAGAACGCGATTATGATTATAGCTGTCTTATAATACCTCATTGTCCCTCCGTGTCTGTTGTCATAATGTTTGTATATTATTATATTCAGCTAATTCTTGCAAGGATGGATTTTTGGGGGAATGGGGAGTTTACATTCCCCGACAAATTGTCATTCCCGAAATCTCTAATCGGGAATCCATGAGGGCGGCGATTAGCGCAGTATTACAATCTCCTTCTGTTTATGGTAGTTCCATATCGTTTTCTCTGTCTCGCAACAGCAACGGTTCCAATTGCTAAAAGCAACAGCCCCATTATCAACATGCCCCATTCGGAGAGGGTTGGGATTTCAGTGGAAGTTCCCAGATTAAACAAAATCGAAATGCTATTAGAATCAGCATTAGTTACAGCTAAATCGTCGTAACCGTCGCCATTAAAATCAGCGGAAGTCACGGAGTTTGGTCGTCCACTCGCAACGTAACTAGTAATGTTTTGAAATATCCCATTGCCATCGTTCAATAAAACGGTAATATTTTCTGAAGCTGCGTTTGCTGTCGCGAGATCGTTATCGCCGTCATTGTCAAAGTCTGATAAAATTACTGATTCCGCGCTATCCCCAACATTATAAGTGACACTATTTTGAAAAATCCCGTCACCATTATTAATCAGGATAGAAACACTGTTGGAATTATAATTGGCAACAGCCAAATCGTAATCATTATCGCCGTTAACATCGGCTGAAAAAACTGACTGAGGCCCATCGCCTACCGCATAAGTTACATTAGTTGGAAAGGACCCGGTGCCATTGTTTATGTGGATTGAAACGCTATCGGCCACCCAATTTGCCACGGCAAGATCGTTGAAACTGTCATTGTTAAGATCCGCGGAGAATATTGAAATGGGATAAGTACCGGTGTTATAATTGGAAGAATCTTGAAATGTCCCATCACCGTTATTTACTAGTATTGATATCTTATCATTTTGATAATTTACTACAGCAAGATCGCTATAGCTATCATTGTTAAGGTCAGTAGAGAAAACCGACCAAGGACCACCCGCGAGGTTATAATGTACCGGTGTTTGAAAAGTACCATCACCATTTCCTTTCAGAACTGCGACTTTGTGATCGTTAGGCGCATTTGTTACAGAAAGATCAATATTATTATCATTGTCTAGATCTTCAGAGAAAATCGATGCAGGGCGGCTTCCGACAGATATATTAACCGCATTTTGAAAAGTACCGTCACCATTATTCATTAGAATAGATATGTTATCGGAGGTAAGATTAGCCACGGCTAAATCGATGGAACTATCACCGTCAAAATCGGCCACTGTACATTCATAAGGAGTAACTCCAACAGAATAATTAGTTGGAGCAGAAAAAAGTGAATCTTGTGAATACGAATTTGTTACGCCAATGAAAATAATTGAAATAATAGTTACTTTGATTATCGCTAAAACCCTTTTCATCTCAAACCTCCGTTGCCAAAGTATTCGTTTTCAAACACATCCATATAAAATTCCTTCCAACTTGTCCCCGCTTCTGCAAGTATTTTGTCTTTGCAACTTCTTCCATAGGTAGATTAGCTTATTTTGGCGTCGTTGTCAAGGCTTATTTGCGGTTGGCGATTGTTGGGGGCAGGTGGCCGTTAGTCGGCGGCTTGTCTATCAACAGAACCTGCGGGGAGACAAGTCCATACGGATCCATAGGACCCCCCGCCTACAGTTTACGCGCTGTAAGGAACCCTTTCCTTACAGCAACTTCGTAAATCGTCAGGAAT
>CAZKYQ010000286.1:0-1857 GCA_964556975.1 uncultured Ignavibacteria bacterium | reverse complement strand
TTTGATATCCCAGGCCCCAATCGCATTCTAAAAGGATATCTTGAATAGCCGGATCTCCGGCGTCGATGCAGGGGGAGTCATACTGATCGCCGCAGAAGGTGGACATGAGGTGGAAGTCTCCGTTGGCGGTGTCGCGGAAAAGCGGAACGCTATCGATGTTGCCTTCACCGGGCCAGCCACCCTGGATATCGCTGTAAGTAATCGCCGATAAGCCGCTATAATTGAAAATCTCCGGCCATGATAGAGCGTTGTTTGCCCAGAATATGGAATTGGTTATCACGGGAACGGAATAGAAGTTAAATATCCCTCCGCCGCTTATATCAGCGGTGTTGCCGGTTACAGTATTATTAAGAAAAGCCGGGTTCGAATATTCGCAGGTTAATCCTGCGCCGTAGGAGTAAGAAAAGTTGCGCGCAATAATATTGTTGGCGATAGTCGGATCGGATTGAAAAAGGAATATCCCGCCGCCGCTTACCTCACCCAGATTCCGGCTGATCGTATTGCCTTTTATAAGTGGGGAAGACTGCTGGCAGAAAAATCCGCCGCCCCGTCCAGCCAAGTTTTGGGTGATGAGGTTGCCGATTACGGTGGCATCAGACATGTTCAAATAAATCCCGGCGCCATCGCTAATGTTAAAATGCCTGTTTATGTAGTTATCTGAAATAACAGCGTCCGGGCTGTTTTCGCAATAGATTGCCCCGCCCCGCTCCGCTAAATTCCCGATGAAAGTATTGCCCATAATTTTAGGCTGGGACTGATAGCATCCGATACCGCTTGATATATTCCCGTTGATACTGTTTTGGCTGATAATTGGAGCGGCCTGGTCGCAATATATTCCGCCGCCTTTTTCGCCATAATTTCCCATAATGAAATTGTGAGTTATCAAGGGACTGGCTCTATCGCAGACAATACCGCCGCCATATTGCCCTTGATTTCCCATTATGGAATTGTGGGATATTAAGGGACTGGCTTCATCGCAGATAATACCGCCGCCTTGGATGCCGCCACCATTTATGATCGTAAAACCCGTAATTACAGATGAGTAATTCTCGAAATTCGAAAAGCTGATTACCGCCCCCGCCGAATCCCCGTCAATCACCGTCTGGGAAATATAGCTCGTATCACCCGTTGTCAAAATAAGCGACCCTAGAACTATATTATGTCCGTTGAAGTTGATGTTTTCAACATACGTCCCCGTCTGAACCAGCACCGTGTCGCCGTCTGCGCTGGCATCGATACCCTGCTGGATAGCGGGGTAGTCCGTGGGGATGTTGATAATCGTCGGCCAACAAGGGCTATAAACCAGCATTACGAAGATCATGGAGAGAGCCGAAATCCTATTCATACACCGTCCTATTGAAGCATAAAAATTAACAAGACCATGCAAGTCAATTTTAGTAATAAAAATATATTAATCTATCCAAATATAGCAAGTCATATTTAATATATTCGATTGTTTTATAGATATGACATTCTACTATAAAATATTTTTTTGGTTACCAAGCGGGCGCTTGGCAATCAGCGATATTGACGATGAAACTCTTACTCCAACAATGTCGGCTTGATTAGTATCATCAAGTCAGTTGTATTTTTGGTGTTCGAGCGTGATTTGAAAAGTTCCCCCAGTACAGGTATATCAGAAAGCAGCCAGATACCCTTTGTTGTTTGGATAGTATTCTCTTTTATCAATCCGCCTATGACAAGGGTCTCGCCATTTTTCACGAAAACATCGGTTATAACGGTCCTTTTGGACGTTATCGGCTGTTGGCTGTCGGTCGGCCCTACCCAGCCGGTGATCTCCTCCACAGACGGTTTGCATTTCAACATGATATAACCGTCATTATTTACAACCGGAGT
>CAZKYQ010000285.1:0-1864 GCA_964556975.1 uncultured Ignavibacteria bacterium | reverse complement strand
GTTGGCAAAAGCATGCCACCACGGATGGTTGCTGATGTAGGCGGGTTCCGAATGAGCGAAGCGAATGAGAAACCCGACACCGAGGTCGAGTGAGAATGTTCTCTTGCAAGTTTTTTGTGCGGTCAAGTCCCTCTACGAGTCGTACGACCGTACTTGACCGTTAAGTAAATCTATTATTTATTATAATGACATAATACGCAAATCGCTTTGATAATCCAACTAAAATATATTTCAAATTATCGTAATAGAGTAATGGAAAATATATTGCAGATCACAACGGAGAGATAGGGATTCGAAAGCGAAGGGGAATTTCCCCATCCATTGCCTGCCGGACCATTGTTTATATTTGTTGGCGCATTGTTGAGGTGGAGAAAAAGGGTGAGTCGTTTTAGCTTCCCTTCTTACTATTGCGTTGAATTTAGTTTTTACTTCAACAACACCATCTTATTAGTTTCTGTATATTCACCGGCTTGCATTCTGTAGAAGTAAATGCCCGATGGCTGGTTCTCCGCGTTCCAAATTATGTTATGTTGACCGGCCTGCTTAATGCCTATATCAATAACTTCAACTCTACTGCCAAGGATATCATAAATTTCAAGTGACACATTTAGCGCTTCGGATAGATTATATTTTATGTTAGTTGAAGCGTTAAATGGATTGGGATAGCTGTCAGCCAATTCCAAATTATACGGTATAAATCCGCTGTTTTTGTCCCCCAAACCAGTAATACCGCCGCCCCTTACACAACGTACAAAATTGTATATCCTGATGACATCGCCCTGGGGCCCGTGGCCATGCGGCCAATTTGAAGGATCACCGGCTTTCGGGTCGCTGCGTTGCGCACCCGCCCCATGAACATTTTGCAGA
This sequence comes from uncultured Ignavibacteria bacterium, assembly GCA_964556975.1. Classification (GTDB taxonomy): domain Bacteria; phylum Zixibacteria; class MSB-5A5; order UBA10806; family UBA10806. Next base: position 997 of record CAZKYQ010000285.1, on the reverse strand, counting down.
ACATAATTGCCGGAGTTCGGCGGTATCTCCATCCAACCCCAAGCCTGGCCGAATGATAAATATACGGCAAAATCTGGAAATGGTCCGTCAAGATGTGTTGTGTTTGTCCAGTAATAACCGTAATCAGGATTTTGGTCGGTACCAATATTTGTAATTTCAAAAACCGAATCGATGGCAGGACCTCGCTGATCGGGGTCGGTCGCGTCGGGGGCTTGTGTATAATTAACAATGCTTTGTAATTCCTTAGCGCTGGGCAGCCGCCAATCGTTATATCCGGCAATGCTCATGTTTTCAGCGTAAGCAAAAGCTTCCTGCCAGTTTCGTGTTTCACCGTCATCCGATTTCTGCCAAATCAAGCCTGTGGCCAGATCAGAAACGGTGCTATCGCCATTATCAATAAAATTATTATTCCCATAATCTGTATTGCCGCGCACGTACCGTACAAAATGTACCGCAGGCTGACCGTTAGGTCCGAAATCCCGCGGATAACCCTTAATGCGGCCGTCAGCGAAATTAACTCCAAAAATCGTAGTGTCGCCGCCCATAGTTAATCCGACATATTGGCTGCTTGTCCAATATTGGGCGTCAATAATTCTCCCGCCGTTTGCCGTATCGCCGTAAACGAAATCAAAATAACTCGTGTCAATATAAGGCGCTAATGCGAATACGCTGCCGTTGAAATTTATTAGCGAATAAAGCTCCTTAATTGAGGGCAGCCGCCAATCACTGTAACCGGCCAGGCTAAACGTATCTGCGGCTGTTACCGTTTCATTGTATGTGTATTGATTATCGAGATCGGGGGTTTTCTGCCACATTAGACCGGTATTCTGATCGGTAATTGTACCGTTATTATTATTCAAATATCGCTTATCAAGGAGCACGTGGTGAGTCGCTCAAGTTGATTCGAGAGGAAAACAGTGAATTTACTGAGGCGGACCTCGGTTTTCTCATTGATATTGACATAGAGACAGCTCTATCGCGCACTAGAGATCATGTT
>CAZKYQ010000284.1:0-1869 GCA_964556975.1 uncultured Ignavibacteria bacterium | reverse complement strand
GCCGCCTGATAAACGGTTCCGCTATTGCGGACATTTCAATAGAGGTTAAAACGCGAGTGAAGATTTTTCGTTTTTCGAGATATTCCTGGAGCGCAAGAGAGTTGATAACTGTCGCGAGCATCCCCATATAGTCGGCGCTGACGCGGTCCATTCCTCCGGCAGCGGCTTGAAGCCCCCGGAATATATTTCCGCCGCCGATAACTACGCCTACTTGCACGCCGAGACGAACGATTTCTTCTATTTGATCGGCTATATCGTTGAGTGTTTTGTTGTCGAGAGCGCCGCCAGATTTATCTCCCATTAAAATTTCACCGGAAAGCTTTAGAAGTATTCTTTTGTATCTAACGCTTCCGTTATTTTTTTCAGGAGATGACTCGGCTTTTGAAGAGGGTTTCAATTACTCTCCCAGTCTAAAACGCACAAACCTTTTTATTTTAATATTTTCACCCATCCTACCTATTGCGTTTGTAAGAAGGTTTATAATTGTCATGTCTTGATCTTTGACGAAATGCTGGTCAAGAAGAACTACTTCCTGATAGTATTTTTCCAAACGTCCTTCGGTAATTTTTTCGACAACTTTTTCCGGCTTGCCCTCGCTTAGGGCTTGAGTTTTATAAATCTCTTTTTCTTTTTCTACAATGCCCGGATCAAGCTGGCCGCGCTCCACTACCAACGGGCTGGCCGCCGCGACCTGCATAGCAATATCTTTGGCGAAATTCCGGAAATCATCCGTTCTGGCGACAAAATCTGTTTCGCAGTTGATCTCGACCAAGACTCCAAGCTTGCTTCCCGGGTGTATATACGAATAAATAAGGCCCTCATTTGCTGTTCGATCTGCTTTTTTGGCGGCTTTTGAGAGCCCCGCTTTCCTCAAATTAGCGACAGCTTTTTCAATGTCGCCCTCGGATTCCAATAAAGCTTTTTTGCAATCCATCATTCCGGCGCCGGTTGATTCGCGCAATTCTTTTACAAGTTTAGCTGTAATTTCCATCTATTATTTCTCCACGTTGTCTTCAGATTTGTCGGCCTTTTTCTTATCTTCAGCTTCTTCCATCTCGCCGGCGCGGACTTTTGCCTGGGCCTCAACCGCGGCTTCGGCAATAGCTTTTGTCAGGACAGAAATCGACTTGATGGCATCATCGTTCGCGGCCAATGGATAATCTACGGGATCAGGATCGGAATTTGTATCGATAACTCCGATAACGGGGATTTTCAAGATGTTCGCCTCCGCGATCGCGATTTTTTCCTTTTTGCAATCCACTACAAATAAGAGTGAAGGCAAACCAAACATTTCACGGATGCCGGAAAGAAACTTATCGAGCCGGGAGGCTTCTTTTTCAAGTTTCCCGACTTCCTTTTTGGTCAGTTTCTCAAAAACGCCTTCCTCTTTCATTTTCTCGATGTCTTTGAGCCTTTTGACATTCTTCTTGATTGTCATAAAATTGGTAAGCATTCCGCCAAGCCATCTTTCGGAAATATAAAACTGCCCGGACCTTTGAGCTTGGGCTTTGACGACATGTTTGGCCTGTTTTTTGGTGCCGACAAATAGAATTTTTCCCCCACCCTCAACAACCTCGCGGACTTTATGGCAAGCCCTGTTTAACGAAAGAAGAGTTTTGTTGAGATCAATAATGTAGATGCCATTTTTGGCGGTAAAAATGAATTTTTTCATCTTGGGGTTCCATCTTCTGGTCTGGTGGCCAAAATGCACCCCGGATTCAAGAAGATCTTTTACTGATAAGTTACTCATAAAATGGTTTCTCCTCCATCGGTTTCATTCCCTGAATGACTCCCTTGTGTGAAAAGGAGACCACATCCAAAGTCCGCCGATGTGCGTCGTTAAAAAATTTATCTCTTCGAGAACTGGAA
>CAZKYQ010000283.1:0-1874 GCA_964556975.1 uncultured Ignavibacteria bacterium | reverse complement strand
TTATCGATATCGATCCTCATGCCGGATTGCCCTTTGGCCGACATCTCCGACGATGAACAAGTGATTCCTGCCGCCCCCATATCCTGAATGCCTACAATCAAATTTTCTCTGATAATTTCAAGGGTCGCCTCAAGTAAAAGTTTCTCCATGAAGGGATCGCCGATCTGCACCGATGGCCGCCTCGCCTCCGATTTTTCCGATAGCTCCTCCGAGGCGAAAGTAGCGCCATGAATGCCATCGCGTCCTGTGGACGCTCCCACGATCAAAGCTACGTTGCCCTCGCCCTTGCTTATGGCGGAAACCAATTCCGAATGTTTAGCGATACCAATTGCCATAGGATTGACAAGGGGGTTGCCGGTGTAAGCGTCCTCGAAATATATCTCTCCGCCGATATCCGGCACTCCGAAACAGTTACCGTAATCGCCGACTCCCCTGACTACGCCGTCAAAAAGATAGCGCACGCGGGGATTTTCCAACGACCCGAACCGCAACGAGTTCAAAACCGCGATAGGTCTGGCCCCCATTGTAAAAATATCCCTTAATATCCCTCCTACGCCAGTTGCCGCGCCCTGATACGGCTCTACAGCCGAGGGGTGATTATGCGATTCTATCTTGAACACAACAGCAAGACCATCGCCAATGTCAATTGCCCCGGCGTTTTCATCGCCCGCTTTAGCCAACAACGACGCGCCCTCCCGTGGAAGGGTCTTCAATTGTGTAATGGAGTTTTTATAGGAGCAATGTTCCGACCACATTACAGAGAATATGCCGAGTTCCGTGAAAGTTGGTGTGCGGCCAAGAATCTCCAATATCCGTTGATATTCTTCTTCGTTCAGCCCGTGTTCTTTCGCTAATTTCAGGTCGACAGCCGGTTCCATCTATTCTCCATTCATAAATTGCTTATAAAAACTTACTTAATCGAATCTATTTTAAATCCATTTTCATCAAGAATAACGTAGCTATAATTTTTGAAAAAATCACCGCAATTGACATATAATCCGCTTCCCGCCTCTTCAATCATTGGAATATGCACATGCCCCATTACCACAGCATCATAACCGTTCTCCGTTTCCCTTCTGGCGAATTCTATATAATCCGTGGAATCGCTAATATTGCGGGAATTCGTCAGATTTCTCGAAGCGCGCGATGTTGAGAGAGCCAACCGATAAGCTAAATTTACCGGAAGCTGAGAGTAAAGCCAGATACAGAGTTTGTTGCGGAAAATCCTCTTAATAAATCTGTACCCTTTATCATCAACACGGATGCCATCCCCGTGAGTAAGTAATATTTTTTTATCATAATGATTAGCTTCAAACCTATCGCCGGTAAGTTCCACACCAACCTGCCTCTTGAGATAATCTCGCATCCAGAAATCATGGTTGCCCGGAATATAATAAATCTTGACTCCGGACCGGGTCAGATCATTCAAAGCCGCGAGTACGCGGAGATATCCAGCGGGGATAGCGTATTTATACTCGAACCAGAAATCGAAAAGGTCGCCAACTATATACACATGCGAGCCGCTATTTTTAACAATACCAAATAATTTTAAAAGCCTGTCTTCACGCAGGGAGCTATCTTCCCTTAAATCCAGATGAGCGTCCGAAACGAAATAGATCTTTTCTTGCGCCTTAACCTCTTGCTCCATGCGGAACATTATAATATAATCTCGAAGCCGGGAGCAAAAAGAATTTGTAAGCGTAATAATAAATGGCTGAACCGGGATTAAACTTATGTCGATTTTTGTTGTCAAATAATGGTTGAAGAACTCTTAGGAGGAATTTTCTTCGTTAAGACCCGATAATCTAAGCAGAAAGATCAAAAAAGGCCCAGTTTATGGACAAATTTGTAATAAAAGGCGGAAAGAAACTTAA
>CAZKYQ010000282.1:0-1880 GCA_964556975.1 uncultured Ignavibacteria bacterium | reverse complement strand
CTGGGCGGCGGCCAGAAAAGAATCGACTCCCAGCATAAAAAAGGCAAGCTCACCGCCAGGGAAAGACTCGAGCTTCTACTGGATGACGGCTCTTTCGAAGAGTTTGATATGTTTGTCACCCACCGCACAAGTGACTTTGGCCTTGAAAAAGAAAAATATCTCGGCGACGGCGTTGTTACGGGTTACGGTACAATCAACGGCGGGCTCGTATTTGTGTTTTCGCAGGATTTTACAGTTTTCGGTGGCACACTATCCGAGGCCTTCGCTGAAAAAATCTGCAAGATAATGGATATGGCAATGAAAGTCGGCGCGCCTGTAATCGGGCTTAACGATTCAGGCGGAGCGCGCATTCAGGAGGGCGTGGTATCGCTTGGCGGATATGCCGATATCTTTTTGCGAAATACCTTGGCGTCCGGAGTCATCCCGCAAATTTCAATAATTCTTGGGCCATGCGCCGGAGGAGCGGTTTACTCGCCCGCAATTACGGATTTCACGTTTATGGTTAAAAATTCATCCTTTATGTTCGTAACCGGGCCGCATGTTGTTAAGACTGTCACCCACGAGGAGGTAACGTTTGAGGAGCTTGGCGGGGCGGATACTCACTCCTCCAAATCAGGCGTGAGCCATTTCGCCTGTGAGAACGAAGCCGACGCATTATTGAAAGTCAGAAAACTAATGGAATATATTCCAGCCAATAATATGGAGGACCCTCCCGAAGTAGAGCCGTCCGATCCCATTGACCGCACCGATGAAGCATTAAACACAATAGTGCCCGACAACCCGAATAAGCCTTATGATATCAAAGATGTCATCACCCGCGTTGTCGATGACGGAGATTTCCTGGAGGTCCACGCCGACTACGCAATGAATATAGTTGTCGGGTTCGCCCGGCTGGGAGGGAAGCCGATAGGCATCATCGCTAATCAGCCGGCGCACCTGGCCGGTGTGCTTGATATCGACAGCGCCATCAAAGGCGCTCGGTTCGTTCGATTCTGCGATTGCTTCAATATGCCTCTTGTAACATTTGAGGACGTTCCCGGATTCCTGCCCGGCGTGGCGCAGGAGCACGGCGGTATAATCAAACACGGCGCGAAATTGTTATATGCTTATTGTGAGGCTACGGTTCCCAAGCTTACTGTCATTACGCGCAAAGCCTATGGCGGCGCGTACGATGTTATGTCATCGAAGCATATTCGGGGTGATATCAATTACGCCTGGCCGACATCCGAGATCGCGGTCATGGGGCCTAAGGGAGCCGCCGAGATCATATTCAAAAAAGAAATAGCCGCCTCCGATGATCCCGAAGCGGTATTGAAACATAAGGAGGGGGAGTATCGAAAGATGTTTGCCTCGCCTTTTAAGGCCGCAGAACGCGGCTACATTGATGATGTCATCTTGCCGGAAAGTACGCGTCCCCGCCTGATCCGCGCCTTGTGCATGCTCGAAAACAAACGCGACCAGAACCCGCCAAAAAAACACGGGAATATTCCGCTGTAGAAGATTAGAATAAATTTATGCAGAAAGCCATTCTGCTTTGATAATATAAATGTATATATGAAAAGAAAATCAATAAGACTATCTAATTACGATTATTCGCAAGGCGGATGTTATTTCATTACAATTTGCACAAAAAACATGATATCATATTTTGGTGAAATTTTTGGCAACGAAATTAAATTATCCGAAACAGGTAAAACGGCCTTTGGATATTGGGAAAATATTCCCTCACATTATCAAAATACTAATTTGGATGAGTTTATCGTTATGCCAAATCATATCCATGGATTAATATGGTTGAAAGATGATAAAACTCCGGTAGGGGCTCAATATTTTTAGCACGCCAAACACAAATCACACAAGACTATTCATACGAATCTGCA
>CAZKYQ010000281.1:0-1896 GCA_964556975.1 uncultured Ignavibacteria bacterium | reverse complement strand
AACTCCACGCGTCGGTTTTGCGCCCTGCCGGCGGCATCATCGTTTGAGGCTATCGGGCGATACTCGCCATAGCCAACCGCCACCATTCTATCGGGGCTGATACCTTTTTTGTTAATCAGAAATCTCAAAACTTCCGTTGCTCTTGCCGTAGAAAGCTCCCAGTTGCTTCTGAATTTATTATAAAATTCAGGTTTGATCGGTCTGTTGTCGGTATGGCCCTCGATGCGAATATCAAATTCAGGATATTTACCGAGTATGTCAGCGATATCGTTAAGCATATTCGATCCGCCCCGGCTCAGGTTAACCTGGCTGGAATTAAATAGCAGTTTCTCGGGAACCCGAAGCATTGTGAACTTATCATTTTGCTCGATTTCGATTTTCAGCTTATCAGATAAATCGCCTAATTCGCCTTCAAGCGATTTAATCCGGTCTTCTGATACTTTTATTTCGTCTTCAAGGATTTTGCATTGGTTCCGCGCGTCCTCCACTTCCTGGCGCAGACTGGCAATCTCCGCGTCTCTGGCTCTTAATGTCCCCCTGGTCGCGCAACCGGTAAACATAGCCGCCAATAAGATCAATACCAGAAGCGCCGCTAATTTGGTTTTCATAAACCCTCCTTATAGGTTTCCCGTTTTAATAATCCCTCTACGCTCCATAATTCAAATTAAATCTCCATTCAAACTTAATGTATATAAATGAGGTTCTATAATAATGCAAGCCAAATGAAGATAAATCAACTATTGCCTTACGCCCCCACAGCGTCCTTGCACATGTTCTTTTCGGTACAGTTCGCAAAATCACAACATGTGTTGCAGACTCGTTTGAACGCCTTATAACCAGTAAGCTCGATTTTAGGCGCGAGGAAATCGGGCTTTACCGGCTCATCTTTTAACAAATCTGTACTTAGGTATTTTTTATTGTCATCGGGGAAAACGGTTGCCACAACAGCGGAGGCGCCAATTCGTTCCTGCGCCATCAAAGCCGCGAGGAAATTGGCTCCGGAGGATATGCCGACAGCTAGTCCAAGCTCCGCGGCCAGTTTTTGCGCCATGATTATAGCATCGCCGTCATCAACATCGATTATATCATCTAAAGAACCAAGTTCCACAATGGACGGTATGAACTCGTCGGAAATCCCCTGTATGCGATGCTGTCCGACCTTTTTTCCCATTGCAAGCGTTGGAGAGTTGGCCGGTTCCATAGGATGTATTTTTATATCGTTACGCATCGATTTCAGATATTTTCCTACGCCCATAATTGTGCCGCCGGTGCCGACTCCCGCGACAAAAGCGTCGGGAACATAGCCATTATATGTTAATTGCCACCACAGTTCCGGACCGGTGGCTTTAAAATGCGCGTCAATATTGTCATTGTTGGAAAACTGGCTGGGAAGAAAACATCCATCGCATTCGCGGGCCATCTTCTCGACCTTTTCGATACTTCCAATAAATCCGCCTTCTTCGCGGGAAACTGGCATAATATTAGCTCCGAGGCTTTTTATCAGATCGGTGCGTTCACGGCTCATCCAATCCGGCATGAATATAGTCACAGGATGGCCTAACGCTTTGCCCAACGCGGCAAACGATATTCCGGTATTGCCGCTCGTGGCCTCGACAATTGTGTCTCCGGGCTTTAGTTTCTCCTCGTCATAAGCCCTCTCCAGGATATGAAGAGCCATGCGATCCTTGATGCTCCCGGTCATATTCAGGTGTTCGGCTTTCGCGAATATTGCGCGTTTATAGCCATTGAATTTGAATTCAATCTCCAGCAATGGCGAGTTGCCGACCAAATAAGAAAGCGATTGAAATTTTCGCTGTATGTCTTGGTTCACTTGTTCCTCAAATACATGGAAACAGTATACGATATCTATATTAAAAACGCAAGACCGAGAAAAGT
>CAZKYQ010000280.1:0-1923 GCA_964556975.1 uncultured Ignavibacteria bacterium | reverse complement strand
TTTTTTTTTATTAATATTATATAAAAAAATATCAATACAATATTATTGTGATATCTTTTCCTTATTATGAGGAGGGTTATTATTTAAAACTGTGTTGAGACGCAAATTGTTTAATATGGGGCCGAGGGGGGCGGTCCCGAATAATATTTGTTGATATTTTTTCAATAATGGGTAAATTATAGATAGCACAGACGGTTTTTTTTAGAAATGAAAATTCTCAAAAGCAGGGAGTTTGAAATGAAAACAGCTATAATGCTTGTTTTGGTTGCTATAAGCGCGGTTTCTACGGCATTCGGGCAGTTTTGCGATCCGCCGGGAGAAATTGTTGGCATAACAGATTATTATTCGCAAGGATATGGAGCGTCAGCGCAGAGGATCGCGCTTGATGACTATGGCGGGATTCATATCGCCTGGACCGGTTCGCCAAGCTATCCTCCCAGGCACATCTATTATAATTACAGAGACAATAACGGTACTTGGTCGTTTCTGGGGACAGGAAGCCAGGTCAACCAGGTCGGCGGGGCCGGATTCGCCTCTTTGGCATTGCTCTCAGGGCGCGAGGCGGCAGTCGCGTACCACAACCTGTCCAATAATTACGCCCAGCTCGCGGTCGACGGCTTTCCCGGGTTTGGGATTTTCAGCTATTTTGACATTCCCGATCTTTTGCCCAACGGCAGCAATGGATTCTGGCCGCAGGTCGCCATTTCGGCTAACGGCGATATTCATATTCTAATTACCGAGCATGCGATGGGCGGCGGCTCTTACACATATCTTGCCTACACGAGGTCAGAAGACGGCGGGGCGACATGGACCACTCCGGCTGTTGTTGATTCTGTAGCGTCGCAGGTTTCGACGATTACAACCTCGCCAACGGGTGAAGTGGCGATAGTCTATCTCAAACCGACCGACATGGTGGAATACAGTGTAATAAAAAACGATGTCTGCTATATCGAATCGCCCGACGGCAGAACGTGGGATTTCCGGTACCCGGTAAATATAACCGATTACCTGAACGACAGCGATGATATATTCTGCCCCTGGGGGCAGGACGCCGTATATGACGTTTCAGGCAATTTGAATGTCGTATGGACAATAAACAATATAGCGATGGACGGTAGTTTCATCGATGATGCCACAGGGTTGTGCCATTATTCCTCTTATACCGGTACTATCACTGTAGTCTCCGAAATGACCGACACTTTGCTCAATTGCGATCCGGGACCAATGAATTCCGCTATATCGATGCCCACGGTTTCCGCAAGACGATATCTTGGATTAGGAGTGGCTATCACATATACCGGCTTTGTGGACAACGATGTTTCTGCGGACGGCTATTGCGTGGGCGACCTGTACCTGGTATTGAGTAATCCTGATTTGAATTGGTACAATGATGTCGGTAATATCACCGAAACACATACTCCCAATTGCCTGGGCGACTGCGAATCTGAGGAGTTCCCATCCCTTACGGAAGCGATGTATGATTCCTCTTATCTAACATACGTAATGCGAAATTACGGAGACGAACCCGATACAGTTTATTACATGCCGCTTAATCTTCCTTTTATGACGGGAATGGATAATAGTGAAAACATCCCTTATGAATTTGCGGTAAGAGGCACCTACCCAAATCCCTTCAACGCCCAAACCACAATTGAGTTCACGCTTGCCGCGCCATCGGATGTGGAGCTGATGGTTTACGATATAACCGGCGCAAAGGTGATGACGGTTGAGCGAGCCGGCCTGGACGCCGGACAGCATTCGATAGTCTGGGATGCTGGGGAGGTTGCCTCGGGCGTGTATTTCGCGAGGATTGAGGCGGGAGGCTATTCCAACAATATTAAGATGGTGTTGTTGAAATAGATGTTAATTTTACTGCTTTGATAGGAGCGGTGATGCGAAGATTAAAGTAAGGGGGCAAAAGAT
>CAZKYQ010000279.1:0-1959 GCA_964556975.1 uncultured Ignavibacteria bacterium | reverse complement strand
GAATTCAGCATAAGGCGCCGGATTGGCAACCCATAGAAACACAACGGCTTAGGGTTTACTTAGATAAATAAAAACATCAATAATAATTTCTCGATTTTTTAAAATTTAGTTACGAATAAAAATAAAAAATAAAATTGGATAAGAGCGAATATTTTTCTTGACTAACAAATTCTGATTCATATTATAGTCCTGTTTTGTGAAATTTGGAACAAGCTCGGCGTGAAAATTAACTGCTCCCTTTGTGGGGCGCCGAGAATTAATCAATTAATGAATAGGATCTCCCCTCTCTGAAAAGGGGGCGTCGTTAAGGCAAGGAGACGCGATGTCGAACAAAGCCGATGCTTTTATGAAAAAACTAATCGCCGATCATCCCGGCGAACCTGAATTCCATCAAGCGGTGCATGAAGTAGTTGAATCACTGATGCCTGTCTTGGAAAGACACCCGAAATATGCTGAAGCGAAGATTCTTGAGCGCATAGTTGAGCCCGAAAGAATCCTTATCTTCAGGGTTCCTTGGGTGGATGACAGCGGTAACGTCCAGGTTAATATTGGATACCGCGTTGAATTCAACAGCGCGATAGGGCCGTACAAGGGCGGGTTGCGCTTTCACCCGACCGTTAATCTGGGTATCCTGAAATTCCTGGGTTTCGAACAAGTTTTTAAGAATTCGCTTACCACGCTACCTATGGGCGGCGGCAAGGGCGGCTCGAATTTCGATCCCAAAGGCAAATCTGATCTGGAAGTTATGAAATTCTGCCAGAGTTTCATGAGTGAACTTTTCAGGCATATCGGGGCGAACACCGATATCCCGGCTGGCGATATAGGAGTAGGCGGCCGCGAGATAGGTTTTCTTTTTGGACAATATAAAAAGCTCCGCAATGTATTTGAGGGCGTTTTGACAGGCAAGGGCCTGAGTTATGGCGGAAGCCTAATTCGGCCGGAAGCCACCGGATACGGCACCGTTTATTTTGCCGAGGAAATGTTGAAAACGCGCGATGAGTCAATTGAGGGCAAGACCGTTTCCGTTTCCGGTTCAGGAAACGTTGCGCAGTATGCCACCGAAAAGGTCAATCAGCTTGGCGGAAAAGTAGTCACGCTTTCCGATTCCGGCGGCTATATCTATGACAAAGACGGTATTAACGAAGAAAAACTCGCCTATGTAATGGATCTTAAGAATATTCGCCGCGGAAGAATCAAAGAATACGCGAAAAAATATAAATGCGAATACCATGAGGGAAGAGGCGTTTGGAATATTCCTGTTCAAGTCGCTTTGCCATGCGCTACTCAAAACGAATTGGATGGCAAGGAAGCCAAGACCCTGCTTGATAACGGCTGTTATGTCGTTTCCGAAGGCGCGAACATGCCGTCGACTTCGGAAGCTGTAAACCTTTTTGTACAGAAAAAGATACTCTATGGCCCTGGAAAAGCCGCCAATGCAGGCGGAGTTGCCACATCCGGACTGGAAATGTCTCAAAACAGCCTCCGGTTAAGCTGGACGCGCGAGGAAGTTGACGAGAAACTGTTTGGTATTATGCGCAGCATCCATAAAAACTCTCTTGAAACGTCAAAAAAATACGATACGCCCGGCAATTATGTGAACGGTGCAAATATTGCCGGATTTATCAAGGTGGCGGATGCGATGTTGGATCAGGGAATAGTGTAGCAAATAATAAATGTGATGATTAAGTGGTGACAGAGATTGATTTTGTTTTGATCATTTGATGCGATAATCAGGCGGGCCAATTCGGCCCGCCTATTTTTTTGATGTTTTTGAAATATTATTAAAACTTATATGAAATCGCCGGCCAGGTTTTCCCGAGACCTGACATCAATGCGTCAAATCCCGGGTGGATTTTGACCTACATTATTTCGCCTAACGGTAGGTCGGAAGCCCTGCGCTTCCGACAGAGTGGCTCCCCTGTCATTCCCGAAATCTCTAATCCTTACGGATCCGTCTGG
>CAZKYQ010000278.1:0-1963 GCA_964556975.1 uncultured Ignavibacteria bacterium | reverse complement strand
CAGAATTGAACGAAAAACCGTGGCCGGTGGCGATATTACGCGCGAAAACCTGATGAATCCAGGAGTCATCAAGAGGAAAACCGGGATTGGTCATGGCCGTCATGCGAAAAAAGAAAAAAAGACAAATGGCGAGATAAATTATTGAGATTATCAGAAAATGTCTTTTGGGCATGCTGGAATGTTATTGTTTCTAACACGCGCGGGCAAGTGTTTTGTAGAATTATTTTGGAGTTTGGAACTATGTGATAATACGCGTTTTCAGGCGGCTATTTTTCAGGCCACATCGTTTTAAACAGTACTGTCGTATCGCTAACCACGTCAGTGCAGTCTTCGGAAGAGAAAACCTCAATTTTATGAAAAATATCCGTTCTTTTGAGGATATAATTATACCATCCGGGAGCGATAGCCAAATAATCGACTCTTTTATTTCTATTCATATACTCAAACAAAAGCGAGTCATTCTTGAGCATTTCCAGAGAGATTTGCGGGGAAATCAGCCCCTTTAAATCAAAAATCTCCATTTCCGAAAAATACCCAATGGCCCCTATATCGTTAACGGCCACGGCCGATCCCGGCTTTACGGTTAATCCAAGATGTTTACCGACCGAGACGTCGCATTCGTTAATATTTCTTACATTGTTGGCGTAGAGGTCGGCCTTTTGGATTGCTGTATAAGCGGCAATAACCGCGGTTAAAATAAGTACAACCGTACTTCCCGAATACAGCAATTTTCTCAGCTTGACTTTCAGCGAGAGGTACCCGAAAAGAATAAGCGCTCCCATAATAGATATGCCCGCGCAAATATCCCAGACGTTTTTTTTGAGGACCGCATAATCCGCGGGAGTAAGCATGGCCGGATTCTGGACAAATAAGGCGGCAATTTGTCGGTCTAACAGGCTGAACGCGGTACCGAAAAGCAAACCCGAAGCGGCAACAACAATCCCCAATCGTAAAAGAGGTTTTTTGAATTTCTCGTAACTAAAATCGGTTTTCCAGAAAAGTCCGAGAGAGCCAAAAAGAACTGTAATTATTACCAAATGAGTCACGTAACGGTAGTTCTGAAAGGTAGGCAGATATTTCGGCGAGAAAACCGCGATCAAGGGTATGTAAAATATGCTGAGTAAGATTAACATCAAATTCTTTGATCTATCATTGACATTCGCACTGGCCAACTTGACCATCCCGGCAGCCGCGGCTAAAAAGATAAGTGGATTAAATCTAATAATGTTTTTATAAAAATCCTGGATGTTTAATAGCGGGTAAATAGTCAGAGCCTTGAAAGCCCTCTTAATTTCGCCGTTTAACAAGGTCGAAATCAGGTCTTTACCGCGGACCTTGACAGAAAATGTTTGAGGCAAAATACCGCCGGTCGTCTGGTAGTTAAACGCGAAATACGGGAATATGATAATCAAAACAATCAAAATTTTATATGCCCAGGGCCTTATTTGTTTATTGGATGATTTGGCCCAGGCGAAGGCGTCTCTGGTAATTATGGCCGCCAAAATGAGGGCGCATTCGGGGCGGGCTAAAATCGCAAGCGTAATAAAAGCATAGGAGATATAACACCTGAAATCCTGCGGCTCGTTTGATTTAAAATAAAAATACAATCCCCATAATGACAGACTCGAATAAAGCCCGATTTCCATACCCGAAAGAGCGCCCCATATAACCGGCCAGCAAAGAATTGAAAAAACTGCCGTCAAAAAAGAAATGTTTTTGTCGTTTGTTAATTGGTTTGTAAGTTTATAGATCGCTAATATGGCCAGCCATTGAAATATAATGCCCAGCGCGATTCCCCCGACTATCGGTCCGAAGAGAAACCATATTGGGGCAAGCAAAAGAGTCCAGAGCGGAGCGGTCGAGCCGGCAAATGGAACTCCCGGATTGAACGAAAAGCCGTGGCCGGTTGCGATATTACGCGCGAAAACCTGATGTATCCAGGAGTCATCAAGGGGGAAGCCGG
>CAZKYQ010000277.1:0-1976 GCA_964556975.1 uncultured Ignavibacteria bacterium | reverse complement strand
TCCCCGCCGACTATACAGCAATCCAGCAGGGTATCGACGCCAGCACGGACGGCGCCACGGTGCTGGTACAGCCGGGAACCTATTACGAGAACATCAATTTCAACGGCCATAATATTGTCCTGGGGTCATTGTTTTTGACGACGGGGGATACGAGTTATATTTCAACAACGGTTATAGACGGGCATTGGGCGGGATCTGTTGTGACTTTTATAAACGACGAAGACAATACGGCAATTATTACAGGATTCACAATTCAAAATGGCCTGTCGCAGTTTGGGGGAGGAATTTATTGTAACGGCGCAAGCCCTCATATATTATCAAATATAATTGCGAATAACAATGCAACTTCTGAATGGGATGGGTTTGGAGGCGGCATTTTCTGTGGCGGAAATTCAGCTCCGGTAATTGAACGCAATAATATAACAGGGAATTCCGCACATGGCGTTTACTACGGCGAAGGCGGCGGGATTTCGAGTCAATCACTATTAACACCAATTATAATTAATAATTTAATTTGGGAAAATGAATGTTACGGAAGTTATGGAGGAGCCGGAGGCGGTATTTGCAGTTTTTCTCAAGCAATTATCTGCAATAATGTGATAGTGAATAATCTTGCGTCCGGTAATTTTGGTGCAATTGGCGGTATATTTAGTACTGATCCTTCTACAATAATAACTAATAACATTGTGAGAAATAATTCTTCCCTAGAGATAGATGGCTCTGTTATAGTATCCCATTGCAACATCGAGGGCGGCTGGCCGGGAACGGGTAATATCGACATCAATCCTCTTTTCCGAAACCCCGGTAACGGCGATTTTCATTTGATGTCTATTGCTTGCGAGGATAGCGCTGATTCCCCCTGTATCGATACTGGAAATCCGAATATACTAGACAGCTTGCTTGACTGCTCTTGGGGACTTGGAACGACATTGAGCGATATGGGGACCTACGGCGGCGGTGATTCGGCGATGGTTGGAATGCTGGATAATCTATTGTCTCTTCCCTATCAATACATTTTATTACAAAACTACCCCAACCCGTTCAATGCCACTACCACCATCGAATTCGCTTTGCCGGAGGAATCAGAGGTCGAGCTTGTGGTTTATGATCTGCTGGGACGGAGAGTGGCGACTATATTTGAAGGCGTTAAAACGGCCGGAACGCACTCAATTACATTTGACGCTTCAGACCTGTCATCGGGTGTCTATTTCTACAGGTTGCAGGCCGGGGATGTTGTTGAAACAAAACGGATGGTATTGTTGAAATAGGAGGTTACTAAAGCATCAAAAAAACATAAGACGGTGTCGTTCAAACGGTTAAGCCTCACGCTGACTGGCTGGTCGGTTATTTCTGCACTTCGGCTTTCTTAATTGACTATAATTCCCTGAAAAAGGCATAAATTCGGTAATTTTAGTTATATCTGGTAAGTTTTGCTTGACATCGTTAGACCGTATGATTATATTGCCGTTACGATGAAACTAATCACTAAAATCAGGCCTCAACGCCGCAAGACTGGACTTACTCAGGCCGACCTTGCCGCTTCAGTGGGTGTTTCACGCCAAACGATAATCTCCATTGAAAAAGGCTCCTGTGTACCGTCAACATTTCTTGCGCTAAAGCTGGCGCGGGCCCTTGAAAGGCCTGTCGAAGAGCTGTTTAAAATTGAAGAATAAATAATAAGAGATCCAAAGGAGGAAAGTTGAAAAGATTCATTTTCTTGGCGTTTATTTTTGTATTCGTATTAGGCATTGTTGTCGTTTCTGCCGAGGGCGACGGTTGTGGCAAGGCCGCCAAAAAGGCCTGTGCCTCCGCGGGCAAGAAAGCATGTTGCGCCACTAAGGCGAAAACCGCGTCTGTCGAGAAACTTTCAGAAAAGGACGCGATGAAAGACCATGCGTGCCCCGATGTTAGCTCAAGGGCCGCTCTCGAGGGTTTCCATGAATCTATGCACCCGATGCACGTCGCTTTAAATGAAA
>CAZKYQ010000276.1:0-1980 GCA_964556975.1 uncultured Ignavibacteria bacterium | reverse complement strand
TACGCGATACCAACACATCGGTTGGCGGACATTTCGAAGCCGGCCTGTTTATCAAAATCAAGAAGAAAATCTGGATTGATCTTAAGGGCAGATGGCATAGCGGTTCAGCGAAACTGAGAGCCGCCGAACCGGCGCCACCCGCGGATTACGGCAGCTTTAAAGTTAAGCAGGATGTTTCGCAATTTACTCTGGGGGTGGTTTACTATTTCCGCTAAGTGCCGCTATTTCGCACTTTTCTTTTTATTAATTATTATACTGAGTTGCGGGCCGAAACCTCGTACCGGCCCGGGCTTGCTTGTCCCGTATGATATAATCGTAGACGCCCAAAACGGTAAGGCTGTTATCTGGTGGGCGATTGATCGTTCTCAAAACAGGCCGATATCTGGATATAACATTTATCTATCGGAAAAGCCATTAAATGGCCTATTCTCCAAATGGAAAAAAAATCGGCCGCAGCCATATAACCACGCGCCATATCCCGGTGATACGGATGGTAATGCCGCTAAGGAATCGTTTGAAATTAGCAACCTTGAAAACGGCAAGGCATATTATGTGTCCGTCCGTACAATCGGGGCCGGAGGTATTGAATCTGATGTCTCGAAAGAGGTTTCATTTGTACCGCTTTCAAAGGGTGTGTTTACAATAGCCAGCAATCACACATCGCTTGACGGCGGTTTCAATTTTGAAAGTGGCATACCGGTTCCGGTGCGCGATCCCCGTAGTGATATTTATATTTACGCGAAAAAAGATGTTGTCGGAATGTCATCGCCAAACAGGCTTTCTGCCGGTCTCAGGAATACAGAATTCACAATGGGAAAAAATAAGAAACTTAAAACCGTAAAGATCAGAAGCGGCGACAGGCTTTCTATAAGAACGGAATTAGGCGCGGCAGATGTACGCATAAATGGTATCAACCATAAAGGTTCCGATGCTGCCGTTACCATTGAATATGTTTTCTATCCCGATGGTTTTGATAAATAATATAAATTAGCAGGTCAGGTCTCTCCGAGACCTGACAATTAGGCTTGCAAGCCGTAGGGGTCGATCTAAGATCGACCCTATTATGCTATCTAAGCAGAATCATCTTTTTTGTTATTGACATATCGTCTATTGTAACGCGATAAAAATATATGCCGGATGAGAATTCGTCCGCGTCCCAGTTAACCGAATGCGCCCCCGGCTCCTGGGAACTATCTATCAATGTTGAAACATGATTTCCCAAAAGATCATAAATATCCAAACGGACATTCGCCTCGTTGCTTATTGAGTAACTTATTGTTGTCGCCGAATTAAACGGATTTGGATAGTTTTGGATTAAGCTGAATTCTTCCGGCAACACTTTATCTGATTCAACACCTGATATTGAATAGGCCTCTATTGTTACAGACGTTATAGAGTTGGCGGTAATGGTGAATTCAACATAACATAGCTCCGTTGAATCTAAAACAATGGTCTGCGTGATGTAACCATTATCAACACTAAAGCTGTCCGCTATCGGCATATTGAATATTACCAGGCCATGATTGAAGCTGAAATTGTAATTATTGTTAATTGTGGCGGTAACCTCGCTATGGCTTCCGTTGTTTTCAGGCGAATAAGATATTATAAAATTCTGGCCTGACGACCCCGAACTAAACGATGGTTGCGGATGAAATCCGGCGCTATCATAATGAATCACCCTGAAACTGCGTTCACCGTTGGTGACATTATTTGTAGCGAGGTCGTAAGGCGGATTAACGATTGAGCCATGGTCCGAGTGGATATGACCATAAAGATTCATATCAATTCCCATAGCCGGGAGGTTGAGTTGACCCTGAAAATCCATATGGTTGAAAGTAACAATTAATTTCGACGGATTGGTATTTTCGAGGACATCGTTTAACCATGTCATCTGCATGCTGGTGAAGCTATCCGAGCCGTAAATGTTCGGGCGTCATCCATCGTAATTGTTATACGCCTCAAGCTCTCTCTACATGGAAA
>CAZKYQ010000275.1:0-2009 GCA_964556975.1 uncultured Ignavibacteria bacterium | reverse complement strand
CGCCGAAAGTTACATTTTAAGTATTGACAAAGTTTTAAAACAGGTTATTTTTTTAACGTAGTTATACTTGGGGAGGAAAAATGAAAAGATACATAATCATCGTAGCGGCGATGTTAGCGTTATTTTCTGCCGCGGCGTTTGCAGAAGGGGGCTTTTACGGCGAGGTGAAATACGTCGATTGCGATGTTACTTTGGGAGACAAAGTAGGAGTAAAGCTCAACTCCGGTGGACCCACT
This sequence comes from uncultured Ignavibacteria bacterium, assembly GCA_964556975.1. Classification (GTDB taxonomy): domain Bacteria; phylum Zixibacteria; class MSB-5A5; order UBA10806; family UBA10806. The sequence continues at coordinate 1,773 of CAZKYQ010000275.1, read as the reverse complement.
TCATACTATTACATTGAACATCTTCATCAACCCAGCACGTATGATACTCGCCAGGATACTTTTCCGTCGGGCACATATAAGCTATGGGTGGAATTAGCAGGAGGTTCAGATTGCGACAGAGGTGACATAGAGATCGTTGTACACGGCTCAAGCAATCAACAGGTCGATTTGACCGTAAGGGGAGACGCCGGTACTCCCGACTAATCCCGAGAATGTTTTTGTATCCTCCGTCCGCGAATAACAGCGGATGGAGGGTAAAATCAGAAAAATGGAGTATAAAATATGCGATTTATTTTATCGATTTTATTTTTTACAAGCGTGATGTATACAAGCGCAAATGGCCAGGCGCCTCAGACAGTTGGCGGTTGGCCGTATTTGACAAAGACAAATTACATACCTTGCTACGCGGTGCCAAATATTTTCATGGATGGCGATAATTCATTGATATATTTTAATAATTCTGATTATAAAGTCTTTACTTTCAATTTCTCCGGCGCTTTTCAGGCGGGTTGGCCTGTTGTTTTCGATTCCATGTATTTCAGGTATTTTATGCCCCCCTATGCTGACTTCGATAATGATGGAATAAATGAAATAATTGTATCGGGATGGTACTGCGCACCTGGTACACAGGCTACACATTCGATAATATATGTTCTTAACGCTGAAGGTTCGATTAGGAACGGTTTCATCAAAATTGTGGACAAATTGAGCTCATTAAACGTGGCCGATTTCGATTCAGATGGCGAGTACGAAATTATATCATATTCCCCATCCGATGGTTTGATATTTTGCTGGGATGACGATGGAAATATGGAGCCGGGATGGCCAGTGCAGCTGCCGGATGATGTTATAGGACATTCGCTGTTTGGAGGCGGTGGCGCGGTCGGCGACCTTGATCTTGACGGTACATTAGAGTATGTGTTTTATGGCCTGAACCATATTCACGCTTATCAATATGATGGAACGCAATTGGATGGTTATCCCATAGCTATTCCTGATACATCTTATTATTATGGTTATTGGGGATGGCCTCCAACCCTGGTCGATATCGACCTCGATGGCTACTTGGAGATACTGACCTCCGCCGAGAACATAGATGATTGGCCGGAAAGAATAGATTTTGTTGCCATTTACGAACATACGGGAGAACTAAAATCGGGATGGCCAATCTATTATCAGAACGGCTATATAGAAAGCGTTATCCCGGCAGATATTGATAATAACGGTACAATGGAGATAGGTTTTTACGCGGAGGGGTATTTTCAATTCCTTGATATTTCCGGCGCATCCCTTCCGGGCTGGCCCATACAACTATCTTCGCCTGAAGGACATCATGTATGGCCTCAGGGAGACTTAGTCATGGTCGATATTGACGGGGACGGCGATTCAGAAATATTTTCCAATTTCAATGTACTTTACCCCGATTCTGTGGGATTAGATTCAACTTCGTATTACGGTTATAGTTACTTATTCGGGATAGATCACCTGGGTAACGAACTTCCCGGATTTCCCTTAGAAACAAGGGGTTCTATTTTTGGAAGACCCGCTGTTTTTTCTTATGATGAAGTTACAAGCAGTACATATTTGGGCTTATACAGCGATATTGGCATTTGGCCCGATAATATCGATACAGCTTACATTGAGTTATTTGTTTTTCCCGACTCGACGGGCCCTGCAAATCAATGGCCCATGATCTCTCACGATCACTTGATGACAAGAAACTATAATTTCGTTGATAACGTAACTGGTATAAATAATGAGGAATCCAGCTTA
>CAZKYQ010000274.1:0-2034 GCA_964556975.1 uncultured Ignavibacteria bacterium | reverse complement strand
GATCATCAACAAATGAGGCTTCCGGGACTACTTTTTCAGTATCCACGCCCAGGTTCTCGGCAATAATTTCTTTAACTTTCTCCTCAATTGACATTGTTCCTCCTTAAATGTCGTAACAATAAATTAAAATTTAATTTCTTTCAAACTGCCTACATCACCATCCCGCCATCGCAATGGATGACTTGTCCCGTAACATATTCGGCCGAATCGGAAGCCAGAAATGATACTATTCCGGCGACATCATTCGGTGTTCCAGCGCGTTTTAGCGGAATTACGGATAAAAAACCTTCTCTGGCCGAGTCTGGCAGATTCTCCGTCATTTCAGTCTCTATAAAACCCGGCGCGATTGCGTTAGCTGTAATATTTCTTCCGGCAAGCTCCTTGGCAAGAGATTTTGTAAATCCAATCAAACCGGCTTTCGAAGCCGAGTAATTTGACTGGCCCGCGTTTCCCATTACGCCGACTACGGATGATATATTAATAATTCTTCCCCATCTTTTCTTCATCATTCCTCTTGAGGCGGCCTTTGAGCATAGATATGATCCCTTTAAGTTTACATTCATTACAAGGTCCCAATCTTTCTCATCAATTCTCATAAGAAAATTATCGCGGGTAATTCCGGCGTTATTTACAAGTATATCAATAACGCCCATTCTATCCGAAGCGTCTTTAAACATCGAATCGACATCTCCCGGCTTTGAAACATCGCCGGCAACCGCTATACAATCGGCCCCATCCGATGATAATTGCGATGCTGTTTCCTCGGCGATATCCTTAAGAATATCAGCGACCACAATCGAGTATCCATCCGATGATAACCGTTTCGCGATGGCATACCCGATCCCACGCGCGCCTCCGGTTACCATTGCTATTTTTCTATCAGGATTCATTACGATCCTACCTTTATGCTCTCTTCAAGGAGATTCGTTAAACTTTCAACATTATCAACACCCATAATCTCCAAATCAGGATCTTTTATAGACCTTTTAACCAAGCCTTGCAAGACTTTTCCGGGGCCGATCTCGACAAATCTTCTGGCTCCGTCGTTATACATATTCTGTAAAGTTGGATACCAAAGCACAGGACTCAATATCTGCCTTGATAACAGCTCTCTATATTTTTTCCGATCGCTCAAAGGTTCCGCGCTGACGTTACAGTAAACCGGAAATTTGAAACCTGAAAATCCCATTTCATCCACGATAAATTCACTCATTTTTTCTGAAGACAATTTCATCAATTGAGAATGGTAAGCTCCGCCTACTGGAATCGGCATGGCCCTTTTAGCGCCTTTTTCTTTCAATAGACCACAGGCATTTTGAACGGCGTCAACTTCGCCCGCGATTACAACCTGTCCTGGTGAATTGTAATTTGCCGGGACAACAATACCATCGGTGTTTTTTAAGGTCTCGGCGACTGCCTGATAATCCAGCCCTATCACGGCGGCCATCGTTCCGGGGTTATTAGCGCAATCATCCTGCATCGCGCGGCTTCGAACAGTTATAGCTCTTATAGCGGTTTGAAAATCAAGGGCCTCCGAGCAAACAAGCGCGGAAAATTCGCCAAGAGAATGGCCTGCGGCGAAAGATGGAAATATTTTATGTTCCTTTAATATTAAATCAATACAACAAGAATGAACAAAAACGGCCGGCTGTGTAAATGCTGTTTGTTTTAATTTATCCTCCGGCCCGTTAAAACATATATCGGCAAGATCATATTCAAGGGTTTCCGACGCGATTTGAAAAAGCTCTTTTGCGCTATCAAAAGTATTATATAAATCTTTCGCCATCCCCACATATTGAGAGGCCTGGCCGGGGAAGAGAAACGCGGTTTTTTTCATATTACCATTCGACAAGTACGGACCCCCAAGTAAAACCGGCGCCAAATGCTACAAGTATTATTTTGTCGCCTTTTTTTATTTTATTTGTTCTTACCGCCTCATCCAGAGCAAATAGAACTCGCACCGCAGTCTGTGTGTGTGTTGGAGCCTGGAGCGTCGTGGGTGTTGACAGGGACGTTGCGGATTCCGAACGAGGT
>CAZKYQ010000273.1:0-2055 GCA_964556975.1 uncultured Ignavibacteria bacterium | reverse complement strand
CGATATCGTTAACGTTGATAAAATGGAACGGCCCGGAATTCTTCAGCTCATCCGATGGTTCCGTTTTACGGCCCGTGGCTATTACGTTTTCCGCGCCGTAACGTTTCCGCAGTTCCATAGTCAGCTCCGACCCGATTTGCCCCACCGCCCCGGTCACCAGTATCTTCTTCATCTCTTTTTTCATTTTTTCAAATTCCTATCATCAAAAGTTCATCATTGTTATAAAACCAGTTGGGGGAATTTAATTTTTTATGGGGTCTATGGCAAGGAGGAAATGGGGAGCTTTTGTACGCCTGTGAGTATTGGATTGTAAGATCTCAAAAGCCATAGCTCCAGCGGTTTCGAGGGGTTTATCTTCGATAAACTCCCAAGTCGATCTGAAGATCGACCCGCGGTTTCGCGGCCCTGTAATATACAAATTCAGATAATTAAAACTTAGGAATCCACTTGCCGGTTTTCTGCTTATACACCTCGTAGTCCTCGCCAAATTTCAATACCATCAGTTTCTCCTCGTAGCCCGCGATAAAATTATAGAATATGAATATCACGACAAAAAGCGCGATGGCAAGAAGCGAAGCCGTCGAAACCGCCAGGCCCGTGTAAAACAGGATAACGCTCATATATAACGGATGCCTGATAAACTTGAAGGCGCCTGTAGTCAAGATTTGTTCCGGGCGCTGATGGCCTTTTACCACGTCATGGCTTTTTAGGAAGAGATAAAGAGATCCTGCTATAGCGGCCAAAGCAATAGACAGCCGTAAATACAACGGAATAAAAGAAGCCAAAAATTTGGAATAATTCAGAAAAAACGAATCCGCCACCCAAACTATTAAAAACAGCGTTAACCCAATCAACTGTCCGGTATCGCCGAATGGATGTTCGCCCTTTTTTTCTTTCATTTCAGCTTTTTGCCATCAAATACTATTCGTTGTCGGCGGCGCTTTGTCTTCGAACTCAAGTTCCAACCCGCCGGTGAATCTGGTAACCAGGTTGTAGAGGCCGGATATTAGCAATCCGCTCAGGAATCCGAGTCCTCCATAAAAAAGCGGAAATAGAAATATAGCGCCCATTCCGAATATCATGCCCGGTAAAGCTCCCATTGAGCTATCCATCGCCGATCCTACTATCGTCGCGATTAACGAGATCGCGGAGACGATAAAGCCGACAATCAACCCGATAGCGGCGTATAATATGCCCATAATCTTAGCAAGCGAAAGCGGCCCGATTCTTTTCAGTATCATAATATCCTCCTTTGAAGTTAATTATTTATACACTCAAACGAGGATTTATTCAAATATTTATGGAGAGCTTTTAATTAGATTTAAGGGCCTCCTGCCAGAGCAACCGCGTAAAAAATAGGTTGCTAAAAGAAAGCCTATCAAATAATTATCATGTTAGGAAGATTGAGAGGAATACTTGCCATGGGCATAAAATGAAAGAAAAGACAAAAATCCACTTCAAAGACATCTTTCTTCCGCCAAATCTGCTTTCATTCGCCCGTGTAATCCTGGTGCTTCCACTGGCATACTGGCTTAATAGCGACAGCATTGACGGCATAATAATCTGTATATCATTATTCGTCCTCGCGGGCGTTACCGATTATTTCGACGGCCTGCTGGCAAGGCATTTTAAACTGACAACACCTTTGGGATTGCTTATAGACCCGCTTGCGGATAAGGTTTTTTCCACCGCTCTTGTGCTCTTGCTTATATATTCGAGAGATTTCCCTGTCTGGTTAGCTCTATTGATATTTTCCAGGGACCTTGCAATTCTTTATGCAGGATTTGTTGAATCGCACAGGAAAAGCGTTATCCCGGTATCAGATGTTTTCGGTAAATATTATTTCGGTTCTTTATTTTTTTTAATGGCGAATTATATTATTCGATTTGAATTCGGGCAGGACCTCTTCACGGCTACTACTATTTTGATATTATTTTTATCATTGATTAGCTATGGAAAGTCTTTCTATAACGCTGTAAATAACAAGCCGCGAAAACCCCTCATAAAAGAAAGCATTTCGCTTCTCTTGTTGCGCATTATCGCGGCTTTGGTCCT
>CAZKYQ010000272.1:0-2067 GCA_964556975.1 uncultured Ignavibacteria bacterium | reverse complement strand
TGAAAATATTATTATGATAATCGCCGGAATACGGGTCTTTGAATTTGTTTCAAAATTAGACAAAATAAGCTCTTATCTCGATCCATAATTGTAATGATTGGCGTTTATTATCCGATAAAGTTAATGACCATGTAAACAACAACAAGGAGGAAACATGCCACGTAAGACACGTTGCGCAGGTTGGACCAAAGACAAAAAACGCTGCAAGAATTATTCTTGGGGCAAGTCCAAATATTGCTGGACTCACAAATCTACTCGCTAGATTGATTATTCGGGGCCCATCAGGGCCCCTTATTTTTTTGAGCTTATTTCATTTAAAATAAACCTATAGGCCTATTATGAAAATTACCGGCTTATCACTTAGTTGTTGATTTGACCATCAAGAATGTTATAATTGTTTTGTTTATTAATCGTGTTTAATGGGTTAACTTTTCCTACGGGAGTAACAATGAAATTTGCAGCTTCAGCGATATTATCGATTATATTTTGGACAACTTTAAGCGCTCAAAATCTTATTCAGCCGCAAGAAAAACATTTCGCCAATTTGCGCCAACTGACATTTAAAGGGGAAAACGCGGAAGCTTACTTTTCCGGCGATGATAAAAGGTTGATATTTCAATCCAAGCGGGATGACTACGATTGCGATCAAATCTATATTATGAATATTGACGGCGGCGATATCGCCATGGTTTCCAACGGCCAGGGGCGAACGACTTGCGCGTTTTTCAACCCGCTCATTAGCAACATTATTTATGCCTCCACTTACATGGCGGACCCCGCCTGCCCGCCGCCGCCTTCAAGGGCGCACGGCTATGTGTGGCCCATCTACCCCGGCTATGACCTTTACAAAGCCAATGAAGACGGTACAAAATTAACCGTATTTGAAAGCAGTTCCGGTTATGACGCCGAAGCCGTCTATTCGCCAGACGGCAGTATGATAGCGTTTACGTCAACCCGCGATGGAGATCTCGAGATATATATTATGAAATGCAACAGCGGTGAAGTCTGGCGAGTTACGAACTCAACCGGATATGACGGCGGCGCGTTTTTCTCACCTGATAGCAAAAAGCTGGTGTTTCGGGCACAACAGTTTCCTTCCGATGAGGATATCAAAGAATATAAAGAGCTTTTGACACATGACCTCGTTAAACCCTCGAGAATGGAAATATACACTATTAATATCGATGGCACAGAACGCAAGCAGATTACAAACAATGGGGCCGCCAATTTCGCGCCTTTTTATCATCCCTCGGGAGAGAAGATTATATTTGCCTCCGACCTTGACAATCCGCGCGCTCATAATTTTGAGATATATTTAATCGGCTTTGACGGCGAGAATCTGGAGCGGGTGACATTCAGCGATCAATTTGACGGTTTCCCTATGTTTTCCTACGGCGGCGATAAGATCGTATTCGCGTCGAACCGCAACAATGGCGGTACCCGGTTGACCAATATTTTTATTGCCGATTGGATAGAGTAGGCTCTCCCATCTGAGAAATCAGCCAGGTTGTCTGTAAAAACATAATTAAAAAAGGGCGGGATATTTTCCCGCCCAATAAAATCACAGATGTCGAGCCGTCCGATGCGGCTTTTCGGCTAATTAACGGCAGCCGTTTGATTTTCTTTTACGACTGTATTAATCTGGCTTGTGGATTGATTTTTTAATTGCTCATTGTTCTCTCGTAAATTCTCTTTTTCCTTGAGCTTTGTCATAGTACTGAGCCTTACAAGAAGTCCAAGGGAAATAAGCATAAATACTACTGAATTTACTCTGCGAAAAATGTCCCCATAGTTGAAAATCGTGTCAAGAAACGCGATCACACCGAGTCCAAATAAGATTATGCACCAGCTTAACATATTGCCCCTCCAGTTTATGTATGTTTCTATCTTTCCAGTATATTATCGGAACTTTATTCGGATATATAGATCAAATTTACATTAAATAAAGTGGGCGTTAACTATCCATGATTTCACTTTGAAACGTTATTGCGTGATTAGGTGAGGTGGTCCTGGTTTGTTGGACAGTTTGGCGGCTGTATTAAGGTGGATTTGAGTTGATTCATTATG
>CAZKYQ010000271.1:0-2082 GCA_964556975.1 uncultured Ignavibacteria bacterium | reverse complement strand
ATTGATAATCGCTTCCAAAGAAAAAGCTGAAAATCTCGGGCTGAATTATATGGCCGCATTAAAATCATACTCTGTTGCCGGAGTTGATCCCGATATAATGGGTATCGGGCTGGCGCCCGCATTACAAAGCGCCGTGGAAAAAGCGGGATTAGATTTATCCGATATTGGATTGTTTGAAATCCACGAATCATTTGCCGCCCAATATCTGGCCTGCGAAAGAGATCTGAAACTTGATCGAAATAAAGTTAATGTTAATGGGGGAGCCATAGCAATTGGAAACCCCCTGGCGGCTTCGGGCGCGAGGCTTGTATTGACCTTGTTACTTGAAATGTCTATCAGGGATGTCGCGTTTGGAGCTGCCGCGTTATCAATTGGAGGTGGCCAGGGTATCGCGGTGATATTTGAAAAAGGCTGATTTTTTATTGGCCTTACAGGGCTTTGGAATTAAAATTTGGCATATAAGGCAAATATCCCATAAAATCGGTCGAAACTTAATATTATGGATGAAGTTATGAGATCAAACCAATTTTCAATAAACTTATCAGATAACAGCAAAAACATAGAAGCGATGTTAGAAGGCTTAAAACAAAAACAGATCGTCAAAAGGATATGGGAAAAAGACCATACGGTCTGGAGGCCTGAGCCTGATGAGATTTCGAATCGTCTGGGGTGGCTTGAATCTCCTCAAAAGATGAATCAACATCTACCAGAAATCAGGGGTTTTGTTGATAAAATATTATCAGGTGGTTTTACTAATGTTCTACTTATGGGCATGGGCGGTTCAAGCCTGGCTCCAGAGGTTTTCGGAAAATTATCAAAGAATAAGGACTGGCCGATCAGATTGCATGTTATTGACAGCACCCATCCGAAAGTTATAAGAAAATATGCAGACAATCTTGAATTGAAAAAAACTTTGTTTATTGCCTCCACCAAGTCCGGCGGGACTATTGAAACGATATCATTGTTGAAATATTTTTATAATTTCGCCTCGGAAAAACTTGGGAAAGAAAATGTCGGCAAACATTTTGCCGCGATCACTGATCCGGGAAGCGATTTGGAACAGATCGCGCAAAAGCTCGAATTTAGAAAGATATTTCTGAATGATCCAAATATCGGCGGGCGATATTCGGCACTTTCCTTTTTCGGTATGGTTCCGGCGGGATTAGCCGGATGGAATATCACAAAGATTTTGAAAAACGCGGCTGAAATGTCGGATAAATGCAGAATGGAAAAGGATAATCCGGGCTTGAAACTCGGCGCCATAATTGGGGCCCTTGCCGATTCAGGCCGGAATGAAATGACGATTGTCTTATCCGATTCAATCAAAGTTTTCGGCGGTTGGATCGAACAACTAATAGCTGAAAGCACCGGCAAAAGCGGCAAGGGGGTTTTGCCTTTGATTTCTGATAATTTCTCTTGGAATTCTCGATTTTCTAATAATAGATATTTTATCTTTTTACGGTTTGAAGATGATATTTCAATGGATAATAATATTGGCAATTTACAATATTCAGGATTTCCGACAATTGAAATCAGCCTGCAAAATGTTTACTGCATTGGGGGACAATTTTTCTTATGGGAATTTGCCGCCGCTGTGGCGGGCCATGTTCTTGGAGTTCAGCCGTTTGATCAGCCGAATGTCGAATCGGCAAAGTTGGCCGCCAAGAAAATGATGACTGAATCCGGGATGGATCGTGAAATTCCGGCCGCTGAAGATGTTAATATTGACGATAATATGTCCGTATCCGGGAGTTTTATTAGCGGTTCAATTGACTTGGCTTTTGACAAGTTTTTCCAAAATGCTATCAGCGATAGCGGCTCATACATTTCTATTCAGGCCTACCTTGACAACAATTCTGAAATTGACTTTTTGCTAAAAGAGCTGCGATCAAAAATAGAGAACAAACACAATATTGCCACAACCTATGGCTACGGGCCGAGATATTTGCATTCAACCGGACAACTGCACAAAGGCGATGCCGGCAAGGGATGTTTTATTCAACTTGCGGACGAAATCAAAGCGGACCTGGCTATTCCGGATGATTTCGATGATGCGCAAAGCTCAACAACTTTTGGAGCGCT
>CAZKYQ010000270.1:0-2095 GCA_964556975.1 uncultured Ignavibacteria bacterium | reverse complement strand
ATTAATGCGGCGGGGGCTTCCGAGCGCAACGTAGTTGTAGGGTCCTATTGGGACCCCGGATTTTGTTGACAATGCTGACAGATTTCTCATAAGGTCTTATTGTATCAATAAATCTCCAATTTTCTCATTGACATGGGGTTGGGAGGAGATTATTTTAGGGTGGGAATAAAAGAATACATTATGTAAGAAAGCAAACTAATCTAAAGAAAGGATATCTATTCCATGGAGATGCATCATTATTGGATTATATTGGGTATCATCCTTTTGATAGCCGAAATTTATACTCAGGGCTTTCTTTTCGGGAGTTTTGGGATTGGTGCTTTTGGTATGAGCCTATTTGCATATTTGGATTACGCTTTAAAAATACAACTGTTGGCTTTTGCTATTGTAACAATGGTTGTATTCTTTGGAATCCGTCCAATATACTTAAAATATTTTCATCGGTTTGACGACCAAAGAGAAACAGGCATGAATGCATATATTGGTAAAACTTATAAGGTAACGGAGACTATTAATAATGTTGAAAATACAGGAAGAGTGCAGATCGGAAGCGAAAGCTGGCGTGTAAGGTCAGAAAAAGACGAATTAATTGAATTGGGTGAATTGATCAAAGTGTTAAAGGTAGAAGGATCTACCTTGTTTGTTTCTTCAATTGAAAAGAAAGGAAAATAATATGGACGCAGTATTAATCATAATTGCTGTCGCTACTCTTTTTGTAATTATCTTTGTAGCAAGCGGATTCAAAATTATTCAGCAAGCTGAAACAATGGTGATTGAAAGAATGGGAAAATATAATCGAATACTTGAAAGTGGAATCAATATCATTTGGCCCCTTTTTGATAGACCGAGAAGTATTTATTGGCGATACCGTCAAACTGATGTATCAGGCGCGGACATTATTACTCAAAGGCTGACAAGCAAAATCGATTTACGTGAACAGGTTTTTGATTTTCCAAGGCAGAACGTCATAACCAAGGATAATGTATCTATTGAAATCGATGCTATGCTATACTTTCAAATTACAGATCCCGTCAAATCAACTTATGAAATTGCTAATCTCCCAAATGCAATTGAAAAACTCACACAGACCACGCTTAGGAATGTGATTGGGGAATTGGATTTAGACGAATCTCTCGTATCACGAGACGTCATCAACACAAAACTTCGAGGTATACTTGATGAAGCCACAGATAAATGGGGTGTAAAAGTCAATAGAGTTGAGCTCCAGGACATTACGCCTCCAAAAGATATTCAAAAAGCGATGGAGCTCCAAATGAGAGCAGAGCGTGACCGTCGTGCAAAAATCCTGGAAGCCGAAGGAAATAAAAAAGCAGCGGTTCTTGAAGCTGAAGGGATTAAGGAATCAGAAATAAATAAAGCAGAAGGTGACAAAAAAGCAAAGGTTTTGCGAGCTGAAGGTGAAGCTGAAGCTCGTATTAAAGTCGCATCCGCCGAAAAGGAAGCGATAGATAAAATTACAGAAGCAATTTCAGCGACAAAAGGTGACCCGGCAAATTATCTAATCGCCGTTCGTTATATCGAAACACTAAAAGAGATGGTTTCAGGAAAAAATAACAAAGTTGTTTACATGCCCTACGAAGCTACTGGTGTTTTGAGTTCAATTGGTGGTATAAAGGAAATGCTCACGGGGGTTAGTGAAAAATAGCATTAAAGCACCTCTGTTCCACTATTCTCCATGATTATAAGTGATCCTGCATTTTACAGCCCCGATTCCCCCCTCACCCCTCCTACCAACGCGCCCTGAACCGCAAGGCCACATTGACCAATCCTATCAGCACCGGTACCTCGATCAGCGGGCCGATTACCGCCGCGAAGGCAACACCACTATTTATGCCGAATACTGCCACAGCAACCGCTATGGCAAGTTCGAAATTGTTGGACGCCGCCGTAAACGACAGCGATGTCGATTTGGCGTAGTTGGCGCCGAACTTTTTGCTTAAGAAAAAGCTAATCAGAAACATCACCACAAAATATATAAAAAGCGGTACCGCGATTTTCAGAACGTCCAGCGGGATGCTGACTATATAGTTCCCCTTGAGGCTGAACATAACGACAATCGTGAAAAGCAAGGCCG
>CAZKYQ010000269.1:0-2103 GCA_964556975.1 uncultured Ignavibacteria bacterium | reverse complement strand
GGACTATAGGATTTCATATTTTCCTCCAAATGATATTCAAATTTAGCATGCATGCCATTATTACCAAGTCTCTTAATTTCCCCCGTTTCTCTAACCAATAATATATTTAAGTTCAATTTCTCAATTATAGCTTTAATTTTATTCAAATATTCCTGAAACCACTCCGTATCTGGAAAGGCTAATGCTACCTCAATATTTTCCTCATGTCCACATTCAGAATACATCTGTAGCAGCGTATAAATTCCTTTCGATACCCTATCAAATACTTGAGACTTTGTATAGGGTTTTCGAAACGGTTGCTATCTATAAATGAACTTGTACCACCTTTGGCTTCAATAAGTATTTTATTGCCTGTTTTAATATTCCTAACAATAATATCAATTCCCTTTTCATGCGTAGTAAGCTTCTGTAAAACCTCGTAGCCCTTGTTTTCAAAATAAAGACATACAGCATCTACAATCTGATTTTCATCTAACATCGATTTATCTCGCGCTACCGCACCAGCGTCATGCGTTTGGTGATAACATCATCGCCGGCGGAAAGGCGGTAGAAATATGAACCGGATGATACATGACCGCCCGCGGCGTTAGAACCATTCCAGCGGAAACCATGCTCGCCCGTGCCGAGAACGCTATCGACAAGCTTTGATACAAGCCGTCCCCGTATATCGAATATCTCGATCTTCGCGCGTGATGTTTTCGGTAGATAAATCTTTATCATAGTCGATGAGTTAAACGGGTTGGGATACGCCTGAAACATCTCAACGTTCTGCGGGAGCGGCGGACTGCCCGTTGTTGCTGTTGTTGTTAGTATGTCTTCAAGCTCGGTTATGAATGTCTGCATTTCCTCCATAGTGCCTGTGGAAACGCGCAAGTAATTATCCATGCCCCAGCCGGTGCGGACATAGATCCCCCTGTTCGCCAGCGCGGAGGCTATCGGCCCGGCGTTAGTGCCGACATTGACCATGAAGAAACTGGTTTCCGACGGTATAAACTGCAGGCTCATGCGGTCGAATTCGGTGAAACAATAGTTTTTGGTCATATTAGCCAGGTTGACGGTATTTGTAACATGCTGGTTTTCGCCCAGTGCCGCTTTCGCTCCTTCAAGCGAGGAACGGGAAATTGTGGCAAATAGCCGGTAGGCCCTCATATTATCCATAAAGCTATGATGGCCTATGGCAAAACCTATTCTCGCTCCGGCAAGGCCGTGTACTTTGCTGAATGTTTTCACAACAACGACCTTTTTACCGGATCTCACAAGATCAATGGCCGACGAGTAATCGGGATTGGATATATATTCGAAATACGCCTCATCGATAATCGTAATGGTATTCGACGGCAAAGCATTAACGAAACCGGGAAAATCGCCATCGTTAACCATCGTGGCAGTCGGATTATTGGGATTGGTTATACAAACAGCCAGCGTATTATTGTCAACCTGGTTTAGAATCTGGTTGAGATCGACCTTATGTTCGCTATTAAGAGCAACGTTTCGCACGGTAGCGCCGAACAACTGAGCATCCGCGGGAAACTGGCTGTATGACGGCGATGGTACTACCACGTTTCCATTTTCGCCATAGCAGGCGGTTATCGCGCACAGGCGAAGTATTTCAGTCGCGCCCGCCCCGCAGATAATCCGGCTTGAAGGGACGTCATATCTGCCTGCAAGCATGGAAATTAGCGAATCGGCGAACCAGTCGGGGTAGCGATGCGCCATGATAGCTTCGTCTTCGATTGCTGTAATGGCCGCCTGGGACGGCCCAAGCGGGTTTTCGTTATAGCATAGCCTGCCGACATAATCGGTAATCATCCCGCCGCCCGGAACAATATCCGCGATAGCGCGCTTTTCCAACCCGATAAGCGACATAGCCGCCACCCCGGTGATAGTGCCTATAAAACCGCGCCGCGAAAAATTATTACAATTTTCCATATCCCAAACCTCCGGGATGATTAAGATTATCTTACGATTATAGATACGCTATTTTTGCGAAATTGCAAGAAAAATATAGGTGCAAGAACCGCGTTAAAGGTGGATCGAGCGGAAAAACCCTTCAGATGTCATCGCAAGGAATCCCTAGCTTCCAGCGGGACTCCCCGCAAAGAC
>CAZKYQ010000268.1:0-2107 GCA_964556975.1 uncultured Ignavibacteria bacterium | reverse complement strand
ATATGGATGCGAGGTTTCCATATTGTCCATTCCCGCCATATCGATATGAGCCCATTTGTAATTTTCGGCAAACTCCGAAAGGAACTTGCCCGCAATAATAGCCCCTCCCCAACGGCCGCCGGAATTTTTCATATCAGCCGAAGTCGTATTGAGCAAGGGCCTGTAATCATCCCAGAGCGGTAACTGCCAGAGCCTTTCCCCTGAGCGGTCTCCGGCGTCGATCAGCCGGTCAATCAATCGCTGTTCAGTGCCCATAATACCACCTGCGATATGAATACCCAAAGCGACCATACATGCACCAGTCAGGGTTGCTATATCTATGACATATTTGGGTTTAAATCGTCCCGCATAAACTAAAGCATCAGCTAAAATAAGGCGGCCTTCGGCATCGGTTGAGATGACCTCGATGGTTTTTCCGTTGGAAGCCGTCAGCACATCTCCGGGCCTGTAAGCGGTCCCTGACGGAAGGTTTTCGACCAGAGGGGTAATCCCGACGACGTTGATTTTGGGCTTCAATTGACCCAGAGCAGGGATCAAAGAGTTGACGGCGGCGGCCCCTCCCATATCGCCTTTCATGACCTCCATACCGGCTGTCGGTTTAATGGAAATACCGCCGGAATCGAAAGTAACTCCCTTCCCGACAAAAACCAGTGGAGCATCGTTCTTACGGCCTCCCTTATATTCCCAGACAACCATCCGGGGACGGTTTGAGGAACCCTGGCCAACAGCGAGCATTGCTCCCATTTTCAGCTTTTTAAGCTCATCTTCTTTTAGGATCGTAACCTTGATCCCGTTTTTCTTGCCCAATTTCGAGGCCTCATCGGCGAATTTTGCCGGATTTAGCAGGTTTGCCGGTGTGTTGGCAAAATCACGGGCAAGACAATTTGCTTCAGCAATAATCTGGGCTTCATAGATTTTTGATTGGGAAATCCGCTTATCTCCTGAGAAAAACGACAGCTCTTTTAATTCGATCTGTTTTTTCTCTGATTTCAGTTTATCAAACCGGTAATTTCCCAAAACAGCGCCCTCGACCATTGGAGCCAGTGTTTCTTTCGGATCGCCAAGAGGCAAAAAGGCGGCTTTTTTCAGGTTCTGAATATTCCTTACCGCTAAGCCTGCGGCTCGCCTGATATTTTCAGCGTTTGATTTCTTCTTATTACCCAATCCCACAAGAATAAGACGATCGGCAGTTGTTTCTTCACATGGAAATATCTGGAAAACTTCCTCTTTTTCAGCCTTAAAATTACCGCTGTTAAACGCCATTTTAGTAATTTTGGATAACGGCCCCTTAACCGAAGGCCCATCCTCGTATTGAAAAGATATTAAGGCGTTTCCAGCATATTCCTCAAATTTCCCCGAAGCTATTTTACATTCCATATACTCCTCCAAAGAAAAGACAGCTAATAACTAATTATTTTTATCTGACCAATTGAAATTTATCCATGCTTGCCCCGCAAACCGGACATTTATCAGGAGCGGTTCCCGCATGAGTATGGCCGCAAATCTCACAGACATGATATTCGACATCCTTGTTTTTGCCGAGATATTTCAAAGCTTCGCTGTACAGGTTGGCGTGGGTTTTCTCAACCGTGCAGGCGTTTTTGAAAGTAATAGTAGCACGGATATTGCTGTCCTGCTCCGCTTGCTCAATAAATGGCGGATACATTTGAGTAAATTCATAGGTCTCGCCATCTATAGCGGCCGTCAGATTTTTCCCGGTATCTCCAGCTTCGCCCAAAACATTGAAATGGCTCAGGGCGTGCACTTGCTCAGCGGCGGCCGCGGCCCTGAAAAGACGAGCTACTTCCTTATGTCCCTCTTTTTCCGCGATTTTGGCGAACGCGAGATATTTAAAATGAGCCTGGGATTCGCCGGCAAAAGCGGTCTTCAGGTTTTCTTTAGTCTTCATTAAAACTCCTTATTTTTATTTTAAAGACATTGATTTGAGATTATAATTATTTTTGCACAGAATTGAATATTAGTCAAGAAATATATTGAAATCTGCCAAAGCAAAGGCCAGATGTCGGGTTTCTCATTGCACTGAAACGCCAACCTGCAAAAAATGCTCCATACAATGCCACCCGGCCTCCCTCATGGATTCCCGATC
>CAZKYQ010000267.1:0-2116 GCA_964556975.1 uncultured Ignavibacteria bacterium | reverse complement strand
TGGCCTCGCCGGTATCACGCGATGCCCTCGAGCTCTAGTATTTTGGACGCTCCCAGATGCCGTTGCCGCGGGTTTCACGGTCATCGTATTCGCCTTTCTGCACATTGAAGCCTGTGCCGAAAGTCCAGTTATTAATGAATTCAATATATGTATTGAAATTCGAACCTTTGTTTATGTTGTAACCCTCGTAATTCCAATCGGCATACATATTAAAATTATTCCAGCTGTTGCGGAAAATCCACCAATCGTCTTTCGTGCGGTATTGAATCCATAACCAGCCGCCCTTTTCATCGTTTCGACCCAAATATCCCAAGCGGTTTAAATCAAGATGAGTATCCTTTATATTTATTCCGATCGAGCCTCTTATATGTTCTCCGGCCACCCGCTCAAATTCACCGTTGAAACCATATCCGATATTTTTATTGTCAACGCGGCTGAATACGGTCTGCCCGTTTAGACCCCACATCCCGCTTTGTGTAAGCAGATGCCAGTCGACTCCTCCGGTAGTAACAGGATTTCTTCTGTCTTGTGTCGCTGATGTTAACATTCCGCCGATGTTGGAATTTCCCAAAACATCCTGCTGTAGTCGGAAAACGGAGTAATTAGCCCGCGGTTCGACTATCCCGTCAAGATTATTGCCTAAAAGATTTACATAATCCGCTCTTTCTTCCTGAGTAACGGCGTTAAGGAAGGCGATTGAGGTACCGCTATTTAGCTTGCCGGTCAGCTTGGCCGCTCCGAGTATCGTAGTCGACTGAGGGTAATGGGAATAAAAATCGAAATTGGGATCATACGTATAGTTGCCTTCATCATTGATGGCGCCTCCCGGCGGGCGTCCAATGCGGCGCGAATAAAAGAGATTATAACGGGTATGGAACAGGTTTGCGCCTTCAACAAAGAATGGTCTTTTTTCTTCATAGTAGGTTTCGTATGTCGAAAGATTCAAAACGGGACGGTCGAGTTCTACCTGCCCAAAATCGGGATTGATGGCGGCGTCCAGAATAAGGTTGGATGACAGGCCATACTTAATATCAAACCCAATGTTTTTCATATAATCGAGTCCGTCGGGGTTGCCCCGGTCCTTTGGCTCGGTCTCTATACCCGAAACAGTATAAGGCAAAACTTCTAATTGCCGTGAGGGCGTGATACCGGTAAGCCCAGTGAGATGCCCGAAACGGGAGACAAAGCCGCCCTTGGATTGCGGCGAAAATGCCCACCACGGCGATTCGACCCGTCGACTGATATAGCGTGTAACATTCATGCCCCAAACATGTTCATCTTTTTCGGTGAAGCGGAGACAGTGGAAGGGGATACGAAGCTCTGCCGACCAACCCCACGGTTGCGCTTTAACCGCCGATTCCCATACGCCGTCCCAGGAGCGATCGCTATTAGTATCATTAAACAACCTGTAATCCTGCTGGACACCCGCGGCGCTAACGTCAAATCTGAATCCGGTTTGATGGTCATGATAAGGGTCCAGACGAACAGTTACGATGTCCGAATCGCCCCAGCGATCACGCCTGACAAGCCGTCTGGCGATTTTATCGGGTTCTGAATCGAAACACCAGAACGCGAAATATAAAGCATCATCATCGTAAACAACAGCCACCAGAGTTGATTCGGTAGCGGCGGTTCCTTCGTCCGGCTCCCGTTGAATAAAATTCCGGGCGAATTCGATATCTTTATTTTTCCATACCTCATCGGTGAGATTCCCATCGATCATGGGAGCGCTGGGATTAATCCGAACGGCCCGTAATTCAGGAACGATGATTTCATCCGATGAGTCCTCATCGGAGTTGGCGATACTGCTGATAGATAAGATTAGTAATAGAATAATAATGCTTGAAAAATATGCTCTACGTTTCATGTTAATCTCTCCTGAATGAAAAGTGGCGGCCATCACATTTCTCTCTCAAGTCTTATACGACTAACTGCAATAATGGTTACATTTGAAGATGAAAAAGCGCTAAATTATTTTTACTTTCTTTGCCCCAATACATTAGAAATTAGTATGACAAAGATTTTATTTTTCTTATGAATCTCTTGCTTTAAATTTAATGGCATATAAAAATACGCCCAGGAGGAGTTGAACCCCCAGCCTTCTGATCCGTAGTCA
>CAZKYQ010000266.1:0-2147 GCA_964556975.1 uncultured Ignavibacteria bacterium | reverse complement strand
AAAATATGAGATGTGCGCGCGCGAGAATGGTGTGAAGCATTAAGTTCTGCGGCTTCTCTTTGATATTCGAGCGATTCTTTAATATTGAGCGTACGCCGAGCCGCATCCGCCGCGATCCAGAGAGAGTCGGAGAATTTCCCGTGAGACTGTTTTAGATGAGCTTCTTTTGACGGGTTATTTTCTTTTCTTAATTCAATATATTTCCTGCCGGCTTCAAGCGCCTTTTCATGTTCTGAATTTTTATGATACAGGTTGAGTTCAAGAAAGTAGATATCGAGATAATCTCCAAACTCATCGCGGGCTTTATTAATAATGCTTACCGCTTTAGCCAAATCTCCATTTTCCAGAAGAGACAGAGCATAGCCAAAATATCCGAGCGCAAGATTCTCGTTATTATTTGAAGCTTTCGCTGTTCCGATAAATTCTACAAACCGCTTCTCCGAAAAGGTAGGATTGCTTGCATTGGGGGCCATACCTTCTAATTGAGACAGGTTATTTATTTTAAAAGATACGCCTGATCCTTTGGAATTCTTCTTTTTTCTGGCCATAAATCTATTAACCTTTCGCCCTATTGCCCGGAATCCGCCTCCAGCGAATTTACGCGATCCTGTATAGGACCGTCATTGGGATACAATTTTAGATATTTCTTATAGACTTCGAGCGCCTCAGTATATTGTTGAGATTGCTCAAGAGCCTGTCCGCTCATCAAAAGGACCTCGCCTACCTTATCAGAAGTTCTTTCCTTAACATGATCAAATTTGTTATTAGCGGATTCATAAAAATCGATATAACTTTTCGCGAATCTCGGTATTTTATTAACTTCGCCGTTTACAGCCGCTATCAGAAGTTCAAAATAAACCAGGTCGAGATAATTTCCAAGTTTTCGCCTGGCTTCATAACATACTTTTTTCGCGTCATCCATCTTATTAAGCTTGAGATTGGATAAACACCAAAGATAATAAGCCTCTACAGCGTGGTTTTCTGATTCCGAACCGTGAGAACCGATTACCGCCTTTCGACAGTAATCTATTGCCAAAGAGTATTTTTCTTTGCAAAAACTATTAAAGGCCAACCTTAACAGCTTATTTGTATCAGACAGATCTCTGCTAACGGCTGATTGTCCTGGTTGATTATTTTCTGTTATGTTGCTATTCATTTCGCTCCCTTGCGCTATTCTATTTAAGCGGGTTCATATACCGGTTTAATTATATTTTTGGGTTCAAAGCTTTTTATCGCGTTTATTACACAATCCTGATCTTTTGAAGTAATCCCGTCATACAGCGGCAAACTTATCAAATTCTCATACGCCTTCCATGACTCAGGAAACATTGATCTGTCAACATCCATTTTCTTTGCGTAATAAAGCGTGTGGGGAATAGAGTAAGTACCTATCCCCGCTTCGATTCCGTTTTCCTTTAAATGATTTATCAGTATATTCCGTAAACCCTCGGCGACGTTAGCCACATAGGTTTGGAAATTAGTCTTGCGATTGTTTTCTCTCGGATGAATGCGCAGGAAATCAAGATTCGACAGATGCTCGTCGTAATACGCGGCCGCTTCGCGCCTTTCTCTTATAGTAGAATCAAACCGCTCCATTTGAGAACTGCCGAGCGCGGCCTGGAATTCGGTCAAACGGTAATTGAAGCCGGGTAAAACAAATTCCACACCGTCTTCATATGACTGCCCGTGGTTGCGAAGCCGTTTCACGGTTTCCGCTATCCGGGAATCATTTGTAACGACCGCCCCTCCTTCACCGGTCGTAAGTATTTTCCTGGGATGGAAACTGAAAGTTGCCAGCTTTCCCAAGTTACCGCACCTATTTCCGCCGATAGAAGACCCCAGGGCGCATGCCGCGTCCTCAATGATCGGGATATCGTATTTTGCTGACAACGTCTGAATTTCATCTATTTCTGCCGGCCATCCAAAATTATGAACAACCATAATAGCCTTTGTCCGGCTGGTAATGCTGTTCTCGATTTTGCAAGTGTCAACATTGAATCCGTCTTTTTCAGAATCAATGAAAACAGGGTTTGCGCCTATTAGCTCAACCGCGTTTGCGCTTGCCGGGTAGCTGAATGCAGGAACTATTATATCATCACCAGGCTTAATACCAAGAGCGAGAAGCCCCACATGCAAGGCGGCTGTGC
>CAZKYQ010000265.1:0-2148 GCA_964556975.1 uncultured Ignavibacteria bacterium | reverse complement strand
CATACCGATAACAACATTTATTGCCCTGGTACTGGCGCTTCTGATCGCCGAGAAAATACCGGGGCATAAAATATTTCAAGCGGCTTATTTTATTCCATCTATCACTGCTATGGTTGTTGTGGCGTTGATTTTTTATAATCTATACTCGCGGGGCGGCTATATCTACTCTCTTTTTCAGATTGCAGGGATTCCGCCTCCCCAAAATGGATTTCTTCAATCGGAAAAAACCGCGCTTCTTTCCATTATGGCAATGGATATCTGGGTCGCCGTCGGATACTATGTACTAATCTTCCTCGCCGGAATCAAATCGATACCAGTCGAACTATACGAGGCCGCCCGCGTTGACGGCGCCGGTTTTATCAGGCGGAGCTTAAATATTACTATCCCGCTTATCAAGTCAACTTTCGTTTTTGTGATAGTATTAAATACAATTCGCTCCTTTCAAATTTTCGTCGAGATATTCGTTATGACCTCCGGACGCCCATTCAACTCGACATTGACCGCCGTATTTTTCATTTTCGAAAGAGGAATCACCAGAGGAAGCATTGGTTACGCGTCGGCCGCCGCATATATACTATTTCTGATACTTTTGACGTTCTCTCTTATACAATTCAAACTAATTAATATCAGGAAATCATAATGAAAAGCGCCATTACAAATTGGATCGCGCCGGCGTTTCTAACTGCCGTATTATTGATTATGATATTCCCGATGATTTATATGATACTGCTCTCTTTCCAATCTCCCGGGACTTTTTCTATAAGTTGGGATAATTTCAGCTTGACGATTAATAATTATATTACAGTTTTCAAATCGAACAGTTTCGGGCTGTACTTTTTTAACTCGCTGGCTGTCGCGGTTTCAGTAACTTTGGGGAATATGCTGTTTTGCGCCATGGCGGGCTATGGTCTTTCAAGAGGAACCCCGAATATCACGCGCCCCATTTTTCTTTCGGCGGCAGCGATGCTTATGATACCTGTCCATGTATTGATTCTTCCGATCTTTCAAATGATGCTGAAATTCGGATGGTTCGACACCTATTACGCTCTTATTGTACCCTGGCTCGTATCGCCTCTGGGAATATTCCTGATGAAACAATATATCGACGGCCTTCCCGCCGATCTTGAGGACGCAGCAAGAGTCGATGGAGCGGGCGAACTAACAATATTTTTTAGAATAGTTTTCCCCCTTTGTAAGCCGGTGCTCGCGGTCCTGGCCGTCCAGATTTTCCTGACGACCTGGAACTCATTTCTGTTTCCGAAAATCCTGACAAATTCGAGCGGGATGTATACGCTTCCAGTGGGGCTGGCCCTTTTGCAGGACCCGCGTTCAAGCGATTGGCCCGTAACTATGGCCGGATCAACAATCGCCGCCTTGCCGGTTATAATATTCTTTTTGATATTTCAGAAAAGAATCACAGAAGGAATTACCGCCGGAGCATTAAAACAGTAATTAGCGTTTCCCGGTTTGTTTTAAATATTCTTTTATGCCTTTAAGGATTGCTTTCGCGCATTTTCGTTGATAATCGTCGGTTCTGAGCATTGCTTCCTGCTCCGGTATCATCATAAACGCGCATTCAACAAGCACAGATGGGATTTCCATCGGACGCGTTAAAACAAGATTGCCATAATACAACCCATGATCCGGCAAGCCGGTTTGTTTTATCATTTCGGCATGAATCGATTCAGCCAAAGCTTTTGAATGAGGATGATAGTAATAAACAGAAACTCCGTTATTTTCAAATGGATTAATTCCATCAGGCAGCGCGTTGTTGTGAATTGATACAAGAATATCCGCCCCCCATTCAATGGCGATTTCAGGTCTGTCATAAAGAGGCAAATGCTCATGGCCGTATCGCGTCATCAAAACCTCGGCGCCGTTTTCGAGCAACATTTTTCTCAACTCATGCGCTATCCACAGATTGGCGTCTTTCTCTTTCAACCCCGTAGGTCCAATCGCCCCGCTATCGTGCGAATGCCCGGGATCAATCGCTATTTTAATGCCACTCAATGGTTTTCTCGGCCATCGCTTTAACGGCGGGGTCTTCTTTTTCTTTATTTCAAAACTGTTTTCGTCCTCATAATACTCATACCCCGCACACAACACATCATTACAATCAATTTCACATTTATCTCTTGAGATATCTGC
>CAZKYQ010000264.1:0-2153 GCA_964556975.1 uncultured Ignavibacteria bacterium | reverse complement strand
AAGTTATTCGGGAAGAAGAACTTTTGGCGAAATTGAAAAAATCGTATGATACGGGAAAACCGCTTATTATCAAGCAAGGTTTCGATCCCACCGCACCCGATCTGCATATTGGCCACATGGTTTCAATTAATAAGCTGAAATCGTTTCAGGAACTTGGCCACACAGTCGTCTTTTTGATTGGAGATTTTACGGGAATGATCGGCGATCCGTCGGGACGAACATCCACCAGAGTAGCCATGACCCGCGAGGATGTGCTAAAGAATGCTGAAACATACAAAAAGCAGGTATTCAAAGCCCTTGACCCTGAAAAAACCGTAATTGATTTTAATTCCCGCTGGTGCGCGGCGATGAAATTTGAGGATGTACTGGCATTAACATCGAGATATACTGTGGCGAGGCTTCTCGAAAGAGACGATTTTACAAAACGGTATTCTGAGGGCCGTCCCATAAGCATGCTTGAGTTTATGTATCCACTTGTGCAAGGCTACGATTCCGTAGCCTTAAAGGCCGACGTTGAATTGGGAGGCACCGATCAGAAATTCAATTTACTTGTCGGACGCGATCTTCAAACCGGCTACGGCCAACCCCCGCAAGTTGTGATAACGATGCCTCTTCTTATCGGCACCGATGGGGTTGATAAGATGTCGAAGTCGCTTGGCAATTATATTGGAATTGATGATCCTCCGGACCAGATATACGGCAAGACAATGTCAATCCCGGATACGCTGATTTACGATTATTTCCAGTTGGCGGTTGATGCGAGCATTAAAGAACTTTCGGAAATTAAAAGCCGGCTCGATTCGGGCGAGGTCAATCCGATGGTTTTGAAGAAGCAATTGGCTATGAAATTAGTGGAGATCTACCATGACGATGATGCCGCGACAAAGGCGCAGGCAAATTTTGAAAAACAGTTCTCAAGAGGCGAAGTACCGAGTGAGGTCCCGGATCTTTTAATTGAGTTTGATGAGAACAATCAGGCATGGCTCCCCAAAGTTATCAGCGAATCAGGCGTAGTGAAATCCAATAGCCAGGCAATAAGAATGATAAAGCAGGGCGGAGTAAAAATTAACGGCGAAACTGTTAGCGATAAGGATTTTAAAATCGCGGGCGATGATGAAATTATAATTAAAATAGGAAAAAGGAATTACTTTAAAATTGTAAAGAAAAACTAAAATGGAAAAAGGCATAAATATTGCCGATTTAAAGAATCGGCTTGATAAACTCAGGAGGTATCTTTGATATTGGCAAACTTGAATCCGAAGTCAAAGACCTCGAAAAGAAATCACAAGAAGACGGCTTTTGGAACGACAATGAGAAAGCAAGATCAATATTAAAAAAAGCCAGTTCAAAAAAAAAGACCATAGATGATTTTGAATCATTAAACAATGACCTTTCTGATATTGAAGAGCTAATGGAGCTGGCTGAATCGGAAGATGATCAATCGATTGCAGGCGAGGTAAATTCAAGTCTGCAAACTGTCGCGGGCAAGCTTGATGATTTTGAGTTCCGCAGTTTTATGAGCAATGAGGAGGACCGGTTATCGGCCATACTTTCGATCCATCCCGGAGCGGGAGGGACCGAATCGCAGGACTGGGCGTCGATGCTTATGCGCATGTACTTGCGCTGGGCGGAAGATCACGGTTATAAGACCGATACGATGGATTACCAAAGCGGCGAGGAAGCGGGCATAAAATCGGTGACAATAGAAATTAACGGCGATTACGCCTATGGATATCTGAAATCAGAATTGGGCGTCCACCGGCTTGTCAGAATATCGCCGTTTGACGCCGGCAACAGACGCCACACTTCGTTCGCGTCGGTGTTTGTGTTTCCGGAAACGAGCGCGGATATCACTATTGAAATTAAACAGGATGACTTGAAAATCGATACTTACAGAGCGTCGGGCGCTGGCGGCCAGCATGTCAACAAGACATCCTCTGCGGTCAGGATTACGCACATTCCAACGAAGATTGTCGTTCAATGCCAGAGCCAGCGGTCGCAATTTAAAAACCGTGAATCAGCTATGAAAGTGCTCAAGGCGAGGCTCTATCAAAAGGCGCTTGATGAGGAACGCGCCAAAATGGAGAAAGTCGAAGCCTCAAAAAAGAAGATCGAGTGGGGTTCGCAGATAAGGTCTTATGTGTTTCACCCGT
>CAZKYQ010000263.1:0-2160 GCA_964556975.1 uncultured Ignavibacteria bacterium | reverse complement strand
GGTACAGCACGGTAAAGCCAACCTTTGCCGCCTGATGTCCGATTGCCTGAACCAGATGCGACTTGCCCACACCTCTCGCAAAAAGATCACTAAATCATCCTTCAATGAGAGAAGTTACGAATGGTACAATTTTCAACCGCCCTTTTTATCCGGCCACTGGTACAATTTTCAACCGCCGTTTACAGTTAAGTTATTGCGGAACATTGGAGGAATGAGATGCGATTCTCCCGCCTTTATCAACTTACCTGCGAGAAAGCCATATGGAATTAAATTTTCAGCCCAAAATCAGCATAGCAGCCGTAACTTGTTGCGAGACATGGGGAAGTGGAGGCT
This sequence comes from uncultured Ignavibacteria bacterium, assembly GCA_964556975.1. GTDB lineage: Bacteria > Zixibacteria > MSB-5A5 > UBA10806 > UBA10806. The sequence continues at coordinate 1,827 of CAZKYQ010000263.1, read as the reverse complement.
CAAATCCTACCCCCTCCAGTTTTTAAGTCCTGCACAAGCAATTATTGCGCAGCGTATCTTATTGATTATCAACAAGATATATAGCTTTTTTATAGGCCTTTCTTACATGCTAAAATCAACGCTGTTTGGTACAATTTAGATCCGGCGATTACAACTCCCGATTTTTATTTGTCGGAATCCCGGAAGACAATATTCATCTTTCTTGACATTCAATTCTATAACCATATCTTGCAAATACTTATAGAAGCATTTGGGGAAAATGGATACTAAGGAAAAAGTAAGCATTACGGATCGGTTGCATTTCAAAATTGCCCTATTCGTTATATTAACTATTATTGTTATTTTCGGCCTGTTTTCCGCCTATCAAATTTTCTCATACCGTCGAAAGTTAACCAATATGGAAATTGATTCATCCGAAAAGCTTGGACGGACATTGACTTCCAGCTTAGAAATCGCGATGATCAATAGTGATATCAACTCAATTCAATACAGTATAAGTGAGGTTTCCAAGAACGAGGATATTGTTCGCGTGTTTCTCCTTAATATGGAGGGAGTGGTAAAAGCTTCGTCTCAGAACGAAATGATCGGACTTCAATTGGGTAAGTATAGTAAAGGATGCGGGAACTGCCATGATGTAAAAATGGACAGCCCATCTCCCACCGCAATTTTATTAGATGCTGAAGATGTATTGCGAGTAGTGACCCCAATAATAAATAAACCACTTTGTTATTCCTGTCATGGAGATGTGGCAAGCTTGAATGGCGTTTTAATATTAGATCATTCTCTCCACACGATCAAAGCGGAAATTGTTTCCAACCTTAAGCTGGCTGGCGGCATTGCCCTTATTTCGGTCCTTGTTATGATGTTTCTGTTTCGCTGGTATATTAAGCGGCAGGTGATAAATAGGATCGTCTATCTCGAATCATTGGCTCGTCGAGTGGTCAATAATGAGCTGGATCTTGATATTGAACTTGCGGGACGGGACGAATTGGCTTCTCTTGCTAACAGTTTCCATAATATGAAAACTACATTGAAACTTTCTATGCAGAGAATCGATAATCATCGAAATTACCTTGCTCACCTGTTGGAAAATCTGACAGATGGCATATTAATAATTAATGACGCGGGCCGGGCGGCATTTATAAATAAATCGTTTTATAATATTCTTGAAATGAACCCGCCAGATCTGCAAGCAGGAGATGGAGTAGATTTTCATAAAAAGCCCCTTGATCGTTTCTTGCCTATCGGCCACTTGATTAATTCCGCGCAAAACGGTGAGACAATTGTGAAGGAGGTAATAAGGTTGCAGATTTCCGAAAAGCGGTTCAAACATTTGGATATACATATCGGTAAACTTGTATTGCCTCCATGGTTAAAGCCTGAAATTATTGTAGTAATTCGTGATATTACGACACGCATGATGTTTGAGAACCAGGTTTACCAAGCTGAAAAACTGACAACGATAGGGCGGCTCGCGGCTGGTATTGCCCATGAAATCAATAACCCAATGGCCTCCATTCTAACTTGCGCGGAAGGATTGCTCAAATGTGAACCCGAAGTCAAAAACGATAATAGCGAATACCTGAATATAATCAAGAATTCTGCAAGGCGATGTAAGATAATTACACAGAAGCTTCTTGATTATTCGGCGGCCTCATCGATGAAAATGGAAATTATAGACCTTGGAGAAATTTTGCGGGAAGCCGTATCGCTTCTGCAGTTTGAGGCCACGAGCAAGCAAATTCAATTGAATATAAGCAAGACTGATGAAATTCCAGCGACTAAAGGCTGCAACGATTCGCTGGGTCAGGTATTTGATACCTCAAT
>CAZKYQ010000262.1:0-2168 GCA_964556975.1 uncultured Ignavibacteria bacterium | reverse complement strand
AAGGACCGGCCGCCTCGTCTGAGGGGCTGAGGAATCAGGTGGAACCATTAAATCTGGCTACCCCACGACCGAATCAAAAAGCGATTGCGCCTCAACCAGTATTAGCAAAATAATATCAAAAACAGGGGTTAATCAACAAGCCCCTTGTTTGGAGTTGCCACACTAAATTAGATATTATTTCCTACAAATTTTCTTTCACCCAGTTTTCCAGTCCGCCAACGACGACTAATTCCTGGGCAGCGGCTCCTACCGGGCTGATCATATATGTTTTGCCGTTAGCTTCAAGAGTAGAGCGTTTGAAATCGATTCTCGCGGAGATACCCTCTTTGACCGTGAGTTTTTTATCGCCGAAACGTTTTTTAAGATCGTCCACAAGCTCGGGAGCTTCAATCGTAAGAAAACCGTTGTTGAGGGCATTGCGTTTATAGGTTTCCGAAAACGATCCGGCAATTACGAGCTGAATGCCTTTGTATTTTAACGCTGTCGCGGCTTGCTCGCGGGAGCTTCCACTGCCGAAATTATATCCGCCCACAAGGATATCACTTTTACAGGCAATTTTGCCGAATTCGGGATCGTAATTTTCCATGGCAACCTCGGCTTGCTGATCCGGTTTGAATTCATCGATATAAGTATATTTGCCGGGGAAGATACCATCGGTGTTGAGGTTGTCCTGATGGCAGAAAATCAATTCCCCTGATATCGTTTCCGGGAAACCGTCAAGAATCTTGTTCTCGATTTCCCGCCCGCTTTCCTTCTGATTCGTCTTGATTTCACCCACTGGTAATCCAGATTCAAATTCATACGGCGTGTCGATATATCCTGATAGAGCCGATGCCGCCACCACGGCTGGAGAGGCCAAATATGCCTTTGAGCTTTTGGAACCCATGCGGCCTTTGAAGTTTCTATTTGTCGCCGATATCCCCACCTCGTTATCCCCAAGAAGGCCTGTCCCAAGGCCGATACATGGTCCACAACCGGGAGGAAGGGGTATCGCGCCGGTCTTGATAAGCGTCTGCCAGTCGCCATCGGCTTCGCTTTGCGCCTGCACCTCGTTCGATGCCGCCGCAATATAGAACTCAACTCCTTCGGCAATCTTTTTACCATTGACAATTTCGGCAGCCTGCTTGATATCCTCCACCCTGCTGTTTACACAGGAAACAAGATACGCTTTGTGGATAGCTAGCTTCCGCTTGCTCATTTCCACGGCCGTAGTCATTGTTTTCAAATTATCCGGCCCGGCGATACAAGGCTGAACTGATCTTAAATCGAACGTTATCTCTTTGGCATAGAAACATCCCGGATCGGCCATCGGAATTGAGCTTTCAAGTTTTTTGATTCTTTCTTTATTTAATCTCGGATGGGTTCCGTTTCCATCGGAATCGGACGGTACCCCGGCAAGGCCGCGTTTGGCGATGAATTGCGCTCGTTGCTTGAGCCATTCTATTGTAATTCTATCAAGCGGGAATAATCCCGCCAGCGCTCCCCATTCAGTAGTCATATTCGCGATTGTCAAACGTTGGTCAAGCGACAATTGAGTAATACTTTCACCTGTAAACTCAATAGCGTGGTTAAGGACTTCATCGTTATTGAAAAATCCGCACAACGCGATAATAACGTCTTTGCCGGTAACGCCCGGTTTAAGCTTTCCGTAGAATTCAACTTTGGCGACCGGAGGGACCTGCCACCATGTGCGGCCTGTCGCCCAGATAGCTGCGGCATCGGTACGGACAATAGGAGTCCCCAGACATCCAAGCCCGCCGTACATATTTGAGTGGCTGTCTGAGGCTACCATCATGCTTCCCGGCCATGTGTAGCCCTCCTCGCACATTATTTGATGGCCTATCCCCCGTCCGGCGGGATAGAAATCAACGCCCATCTCTTTCGCGAACGCCTCGATTTTGGAATACTTATCAATGTTTTTTTCGGACTTATTTTGGATGTCATGGTCAAGCGCGTAAACCGGCTGACGGGGATCGAATACCTTTTTCGCGCCGATTCCCCTGAACTTGGGAATTACAGCCCCGGTGTTATCGTGAGTCATAATGTGCTCGGGCTTAATGGAAATATAATCACCGCTATGAACGGTCCGGCCCTCTTCCAATCCGACCGCGAATTTTTGCGCAATTTTCTCCACTAAATTTTGCTGGCGCATATTAATCCCTCCTGGC
>CAZKYQ010000261.1:0-2170 GCA_964556975.1 uncultured Ignavibacteria bacterium | reverse complement strand
CTAGTAAATCCAGCGAATATAGACGAAACCGACCGAATAGATTCAATCATTGTACGATGCCGCTTAATGACGCCGAGCGGAGCCGGCGTTGTCGCAAGAGCGAATCATATTGTCTCATCAACCGCCTATGGGACGAACAGAAATCTGACCAGTTCATGGGCCGATTATCAGGAAGCTTATTCCACCGACCCTGCCGGCAACGATTGGACATTGAGTAATATCAACAGCCTGAAAATCGAGGCCGAAGCTGTTACAATTCCAATATTAAAAAGGGCGCGGTGCACGCGGATATTTGTAGAAGTGTATTTCACGCCGGTTCCGGCCGCGCCGCGAAGGCGTATTTATCAACAATATTTGCTAATGGGAGAATAAATGAGACTGCTTATGTATTTTTTAATTTCAGCGCTTTTAATCTCATCTGCGAGCGCGGTAGATTTCGGGCTCGTTTCCGTGAATGACACCATAAATTTCCCTCTTGTCTGTATGGATACGCTGGGAAGAAGCTCGGCGCCGGACTCAGTTCATGTTGTTACATGGTATCACGGCGAAGGAGCCAACGACAGTACATATTCCGCAAGATCGACCGGACCGCTATCAACGCCCTATATCGATAGCGTCAATATGGCCGGCGGCGCCTTCTATTTTTTCAAGGATATTGTCGGCGATCTCGATGGCTCGGAAGGCAACGGGCCTTATTCCGGCGCAGTCGCGTTATGGGACCAGGGATATCCCACTTACAATATTTTTTCATTTACCAAAATCTCCGGCGAAGCCAAAGCTCTTGCCGACGACCTGATTGCGGTTTATGATTCAATAAAAAGCCATGATGACTGGATAGCGAGGCAATCCGAGGTAGCGAACATCGACGGATGGGCCCCATTAAACGACAATGATTCGCTGATTATCGATTTCAGCTCGCTGTCCTCCGCCTCTGTTGATATCAATGTTGCTTCGGTGAATGCTAACGCTTTAGAAGCGGGAGATTTCGAGGACGGCTTTTTGAAACCGTCAAAAATAGAGGATGGCGCGATTACATCGGCAAAAATCGCGGACGGCGCACTCGACAGCGCGGCTTTCACCTGGAACTATTTTGATTGGCTCAAAGAAACTGTCTGGCGCGATACAATCAGCAATTATCTGGAGATAACAGGCGAGGCCCAGCAGATTCTTCGGATTATAAAAGATTATGTCGACGGCGCGGATATTGGCGCCGAGGGCCTCGACAGCTTAAGTTTCTATGATGATTACTGGACGGCCATACAAGACGCGAGCGGGACTGTTTCCATACCGGATTCTGTCGCGGCGAGGATCGATTCAATTCTTTTCAAAATTGGGGCTTTCGGGTTTACCGAGTCCGCCTCCACTTCGAATACAATGCTTCAATGGTTGATGGATTTGGAGCTGAAAGTTGACTCAACAAATACAAGCCTTGGTTACGATCCGTCAACCAGCGCGCATTCAAAAATTGAAAACCTCACCCTATCCGGCGGAGGGACCGAGCCAGAGACCCTAATTGTAATATCATTCCCGGAGTCAACGCTTATCGAAGGCGCGGAAATAGTCGTTAGAACGATTGACCAATCGACCGTAAAAGTTGATGGATTGGCAACTGGCATAAACGGCAGAAGAATTCTGGAGCTTGATCCTGACAGCTTTTTTGTGGCTCTGACTCACAATAACTATACTCAATCTCTTGATACGATAGTTGTTCCCTCGGGCGGAGGCACAGATACGCTCTGGATGACAACTTTCAATCCGGGAGATCCTCCATCCGCCGACCTTTGCCGCGTTTTTGGATGGGTCTATAACATTGCGGGAGCACCGGTAAAAAACGCGGAAATCTCGGCGCAAATTACGTCGGAGTATCATCCGGTAAAATACAGCGGCATCGTTATTACTCCGTTTAAAAAAACAACTGTAACCGATTCGACCGGATATTGGGCAATGGACCTTTTGCCGAACTCACTTCTCTCCAGCCCTGAATCGGAATATATGGTTACAATAGAATATCCTTCAGGCATAATATTCAGAACGAAAACCGCCGTGCCGGATTCATCGTCATGGCAGTTGCAGTAACAAAGGAGATAAAATGATTTTAATGTCTTTGATAAATATGCAATCTCAGGCTTCGGTTTTTTCCTGGGTTGGCGATATCTTTACCGAAAAATCG
>CAZKYQ010000260.1:0-2184 GCA_964556975.1 uncultured Ignavibacteria bacterium | reverse complement strand
AGCGGTTTATCAGCGCGGCAACTTCGGTTGGGAGGATACGATTAAAGTAAGCTTGGCATTAAAAGCATATATTGTGGGACTTGTATTTTTTGGCCTGGTAAGGGTTACAGCCCAGGTTTTCTATGCTTTTAAAGATACTGCGACTCCTGTAAAGATTTCCTTTGTCGCGGTCGCGGTAAATATAATATTAAGTTTGTCGCTTGTTGGGTCTTTTGGATACGTCGCTCTGGCCTTGGCTACATCTGTTGCGGCGCTGGTCAATTTTTCTTTGTTAAGCTATTTTTCCCATAAAAAAACTTCTCCGCCGGATAAGTTCGGGCTTGTTAAATATTCGTTCAGGATATTTGTTGCCGCGATAATTTCGGGGTTTATGGCGTATTGGGTTTCAAATCTATTTTTGGTAGATGGTCAATTTGCGGGTTCGGGAAGCGCGATAGCGTCAACCGTTCTTTCAGCCGCCGCCGCGGGGATTGTTTATATAATTATCTGCTATCTTTTCAAAATTGATGAGCTTAAGCAGATAAAGAATTTCTTTGTTTAAATGAAAATAGCGGTGATCCAAACAGCCTTTCCGGGCGATGTGATTTTGGCCACGTCCCTTTTCGAAGCGTTAAAAGACTCTTATCCTCGAAGCAAAATAACCGCGATAGTCAGGCCGGAATCATACCTTCTTATAAAAAACAACCCGTTTTTGGATAATATTATTATTTTTGATAAATATGGCAATGACCGCGGACTATTCGGACTTTTCCGCGTAGCGCGAAAGCTTTCAGGTTTTGATTGGGCGATTATTGTACAGAGGTTTTTTCGCTCTGCGATGCTTGCGTCAATAGCCGGTATAAGTAGAAGAACAGGGTTTGATAACACGACTTTTAAATTTTTATATTCAGAAAAAATACATTACGATAAAGATAAGCATGAAGTCCGAAGATGTCTTGACTTGATTAATGCCTCCGATAAAAATAAATATCGCCCGAGGATATTTATTGATGATGAAAGTAAAGAAAAAGCGGATAAAATTTTAGCAGAAAGAAAAATCAGGAAAGATTTCGCTATAATCGCTCCCGGCTCGGTCTGGACTACAAAACGGTATCCGAATTACCCGGCCCTAATAGAATTGATTAAGAAAGAACTTGATTTGGATATCGTGCTTTTAGGCGGTAGAGATGATATCGCTATTTCGAGGTCAATTGCAAAAACATCAAGCAACCTATGCTGCGACCTCGCCGGAAAAACGGATTTTCTTGTTTCCGCCGAAATTATCTCCCGGGCAAAGATCGCCATTAGCAATGATTCCGCCCCGGCGCACATCGCCGCGGCTGTCGATACGCCGGTTGTGGCTGTTTTCGGGCCGACCACGCCTGAGTTTGGGTTCGCGCCATATTCGGAGAATTCCTCGGTTGTCGATATCGGGCCGCTCTATTGCCGTCCCTGCACAACGCACGGCTCCGACCAATGCCCTCAAAAGCATTTCAAATGCATGCTCGATATACAACCGGCGGAAATTATCAACGCCGTAAAATTATTACTGGAGTGAAGATTCCAACAATGATTCCGCAATCCGAAGTTTCTCGGAGGCTTCGGGGAAATCAGGTTTGATATCGAGGGCTATCCTGAAAACATCAACAGCTTCCTTGAACATTCCAATCTTACCCAAAGTCAACCCGAAATTATATAGTGTAAATGGATTTTCAGGGTCCAAATCCAAAGACTTCTTAAAGGCGAATAAAGCTTCTTTATATGATTTTTTTTGGTCGTAGACAAGGGCAAGATTGGTCCAGGCATCCCTATGCTCCGGAAGCACTTTGGTTGCGAGCTTGTAATAAATAAGGGCCGAATCAATTTCGCCTTTACTAATAAAAATATTTCCCAATTCGTACCCCGCAAGCCCGGGCATCCTATAAGGCTTATAACCATATTCAGTTTGGGAAGAGTAAATAGTTGATAAATCATACCGTTCAATTATACTTGCCGCGCCCTTCTCTATTATTAACCTGAATTCTTTTTCCGCCAACTCGGTTTGCCCCAGTTCCGCCAGAAATTTCCCGCGAAAAAAATGTCCGGGCAGATAATCGGGGAATTTGATTGTAAGGCTGTCAGCCACAATAAATGAGCCTGCATTGTCGCCGAGATATCTTAAGGCAAGAATCATAGTGATATACGCCTACACGCATGGCAGACAGA
>CAZKYQ010000259.1:0-2197 GCA_964556975.1 uncultured Ignavibacteria bacterium | reverse complement strand
AAAATTCCCATTTTTGTTGACTATATATACCTGCTACTTTATCCGGGATAACAATATTCGAAAAGTACTGATTGCTATATAGTAAAAATATCGATAGGATATTATTGATCTCTCAACTAATTTTTCATAAATACACAATTATAAAATTGGGCTTTAATTATATTTTACTTAAAATACTGCACACAATAATTTGATTGTTAGAAGGGGGACAAAATAAATTTAAGAACGTCAGTTAAAATAATTGTTTTTTTATTACTTTTATTTAATTCCTTGAGTAATCTCATTTCTCAAGAACCAGATTCCGCTTATATAGGAAAAATATTAGAAGGAATGGCTTCCATAGCCGACATAAAATACGAAATATTAGAAATTACTAAACCCTGTAAAGATTTTTGCGTGGTATCATTAATTCCCCCTCATAGAGCATTCCCAAATATTATTATTTTTAAGTTAGATAAAGAAGACAAATGGAAAAGGATTTTTGAATGTTTGAGTGTTGGAATACAGGATAATAGATCGGATTTCCTAGATTTACATACAATAGGTCGTGCCCTTGATACGGGTGAAGATAATCAAATATATGATTTTAATAGTAAAAAAATAAGGAATCTCATTAAGATCTCACAAACAACGGACGGAATAATAATTCCATATCAACATTTTTTTCATACACATTTTTTAGCTGAAAAGGGAGAGAACGAGTTTTATACTATTGATAAGACACAATATTTTGATCTTGCACGTGAAATTGTTGGAAAGCAATATGAAAAATATCCAAAAAACCAATGTACAATGTATGATACACCAAAAATTAAAGATATTGAATTATCTTTCCAAGATAACGTATATGAAATAAATGCAATGACAGATAACGGGCAATTGTGGAAAATAACATTTAAAGACGTTGATGAAGAATATAAATTCTTATTAGATAAAACCATCGAAGCTAAAATCAGCCTGCCTAAATAATTTGTGTTTACTCAGATCAGTTCTTACATCCTTAATTTTACCAAACGATGAGAACGGCAACTGCATTCCGGATGATTGCGAATAAAGTTTAATTCAAAGGAAATTTCTCAAGTTCAATATTATAAATGAATCTCTCGAAAAATTGCGTGGGGTGTGACTGGGCCGGCCTGGGGGGAGACGCAAAATAAATATAATCGGGGCATACCTCCCAAAGGTGTTGATTGAAGTGAGATCATCGTACCTGATGCGTTACACATCTCGATAAAATTGTGTTAATATATTCGGCGTTTTCCAGTGCCGGCCTGAAATAAAAGACAGGGAAGGGAGATAAGAAACATTCATGGAAGAAAATCACATCTTTTTGGAACAAGTCGTTGTCGGGCCTCTCGCGGTGAACTGTTATCTGCTCGGAGACGGCCGATTGAAAAAAGTAGCGATTATCGACCCCGGATGCGATGAGCGCGGCATCATGGACGGGATCGAAAGAAATCATCTGACACCGGTTATCATTATTAATACTCACGGCCACATCGACCATATCGGGGCCAACAAATCCCTTCACGATAAATTTGACATTCCATTACACATCCACGAGGCTGACGGGCCTCTCCTGACCATGGAACAGGACAGGGAACTCCAACTGCTGATCGGGGGGAAGACGTCGCCGGCGGCGGACGCTTATTTTACCGATGGAGATACCTTGAAGATAGGCGATCTGGCTGTGAAGATTATGCATACACCCGGGCACACGCCCGGCAGCGTCTGTCTAAAATTTCCCCTGGGGATTATCACGGGCGACACCTTATTCAACATGGGTATCGGGCGGACCGATCTCCCGGGAGGCGACACGGAATCGCTGTTCCGCTCCATCAGGGAAAAGCTCTACCGGGAAGATCCGTCCACGGTGATTTATCCCGGCCACGGGCCCACCTCCACGATTGGAGACGAGATGCAATTCAATCCTTTTGTACGCCATGCATAGATTTTTGACCCTGTTTAAGGATTATCTGGTCGTCGAAAGAGGCTATTCCCCCAATACGGTCAGCGCCTATCTGTCCGACCTCGAAAAATTTAAAAATTTCCTGGGCAGTAAGTAAATCAATCTGTAAGGGGACGAAACATAGCATGGCGTTGCATTTCTGGGATATCTTCGGGCCAGCGGCAGTTCCTCGTCGTAGTCGCGGATGATCTCGATGGCTTCTTCGTACGCGTGAACAAGTTCCACTCC
>CAZKYQ010000258.1:0-2222 GCA_964556975.1 uncultured Ignavibacteria bacterium | reverse complement strand
ACGCCATGACGGCGAGGGACAACGCAAGCGCTCCGGCCCCGGCGCCGATCACAAGAAGTAAAATGTGTTCTCGGTGGCAATGTTTGTTTCCTACGGAGATTTTGATTTTTACGTGGGGGGAGACCTGTCCGGCTCTAATACCGGAAGCTATACGGATATCGAAACATCGGTCGCGCCGGAAGTTGGCGATATCGAGGTTTATCAGGTGAACCATCACGGCTCCGCTTCCAGTTCAAATCAGTTTTTTCTGGATACAATAGACCCAGAGGTTTCTATCATATCACTGGGCAATAATAGCTACGGCCATCCTGATCCAGCGACTGTTCAAAGGCTGCTGGCAACTTCCGTAATCTATCAAACCGAGGACGGTAATGGTAATGTTGTTGACGGGAATATAGTGATAAACACTACGGGAGCGTTCAGCTATACGGTCAATGGCGATCCGTACGATCTTGAGACTGTTGCCATCCCCACTCTCTCCGAATGGGGCATGCTGATAATGGGATTGTTGTTGCTGGCTGTCGGGACTGTGGCGGTTGTGAGACGAAGAAAAGCTGCAATCAAGACTTGACAAGCGTAATCGATATTAGTATTATTTGCCCATAAAGGAAACTTTTCAATTACTGTTAAATGAAGAGAGGTTTATTGTTATGAAAAAGATTCTAATTGTATCCTCAGTGATGATATTATGCATTGCATCAATTGCGTTTGGAGAGCCCAACTATAGAGGATATTCAGGCGCGCCCGGTTCCAATGGCAGTTGTGCCTCTTCCTGCCATGGGACTTCTGGAGGAACTATTCAGATAAGCGCTTTCCCAGAGGAATATATACCGGGCCAGACTTATGAAATTGCGATATTACATTCAGGCGGAAGTTCTATCAGGCAGTTTAACGGCAGCTGCAGGATTGGCAATGGCTCCGAAAACGCCGGAGTTATCACAACCGGAACAAACACGGTTACTTATAATACTTCGCATGAAACCAATGGCGTTCATTTTTCATTCTCAAATTGTAATAGCGGCACATTCAATTGGACCGCCCCATCTGAGGGTGTTGGGGAGGTAAGGCTGTATATCGCTGGCCTGCAAGGCGGGCATAGCGGCAACAATAGTACAATTGTACTAACTTCGCATGAACAAACTACAGGTATTGGAATCGAAAACTCTATACAACCGGATAAGTATTTTCTTTCCCAAAATTACCCCAACCCATTCAATGCTCAGACCACAATCCAATATTCATTGTCTGAACTTTCAGGGGTTACAGTTGAGATATACGATCTTCTTGGCCGAAAAATTAAAACCATAATCGAGGGTGATAAATCCGCAGGGGTTCATACGATGGCCTTCGACGCTTCCGACCTTTCCAGCGGTGTTTATTTCTATAGAATTCAGGCGGGGGATATGGTTGAAACAAAGCGGATGGTGTTGATTAAATAGAAAGCAGGCAGTAATGCTTAGAACAAACGAAAATAAAACAGTAGAATTCTTATTGCAATGCCAACCCGGTCCGCCAATGAGCGCAAGAAGTTGGAGTATTGGCAGCAAAGGCGAGCCTTTTATTTTGCCGAGCATTGGAGGAATAACATTAAACATTCAAATTGGCGATTCGGCTTTTGGCTGGGTCGGAGATCATATTGAACCCGGCGTTAGCTGTGTCGCGGACCAGAAAAAACGTTTTGATGATCCCAACCGAGCGGTTCAAACTTATTCTTGCGCGGGAAATACGGCTACTATTATATCGGGGAAAGCAAAAGGCAAGAAAGGCGTTGTAATAGGCCATCATGGCGGGTCGGAGCATATTATCGTGGAATTTCCTAAATCGGTTAAGGAAAAATTAACTTATGATGATAAGATTATTATCAATGCCAGAGGGCAGGGATTAAAGCTGTTGGATTATCCCAAGATCAGGATTGTTAATACCGCGCCTTCGCTTTTAAATAAATTGCAAATCAAGGAAACCAAGAATAAGAAATTAAAAATACCCGTTACAACGCTTGTGCCGTCCTCATGTATGGGATCAGGGGTTGGAGATATTAATATCGCGAGCGGCGATTATGATATTATGACAAGCGATCCCGCTACTGTAAAAAAATACAAATTAGATAGAATTCGATTTGGGGATTTTGTCGCTCTTTTGGATCAGGATAATACTTATGGAAGGGCCTTCAAAAAGGGAGCCGTAACAATAGGCATAGTAGTTCACAGCGATTGCTTATTCGC
>CAZKYQ010000257.1:0-2275 GCA_964556975.1 uncultured Ignavibacteria bacterium | reverse complement strand
TATGAAAATCGAACTCAGGAGAAATAAAATGATTAAGAAAACGCCGTTTTATGATATACATAAAAAATTGGGAGCCAAAATCGTTGAGTTTGCCGGATATTATATGCCGATTCAATACCGCTCTATCACCGAGGAACATAAACGAGTCAGAAAATCAGTAGGATTGTTTGATCTGTCGCATATGGGCGAGTTTTTGGTTTCCGGCGAAGGGGCGTGGCAGTTTGTACAGAACGCTGTCACCAACGATATCACGCCGCTTGAAATCGGTCAGGTATTGTATACCTGCATGTGCTATCCCGATGGCGGTATTGTGGATGACCTGCTGATTTACAACCTCGGAGACGATTACATGCTTGTCGTAAATGCCTCCAATATAGAGAAAGATTTCGCGCATTTGAAGGCGTTGATAAAATCCGATGATGTAAGGCTTACCGATATTTCCGACCAAACAGCCTTATTGGCTATTCAAGGCCCTGATGCCGAAAAAGTCCTGGCGAAAATGACAGGCTGCGACCTGCCCTCGGTTCCCTTTTATTGGTCGGCTGTTTCTGAAATAGCGGGTGTTGAGATGATATTTTCCCGAACCGGCTACACTGGCGAGGACGGTTTCGAGTTGTATTTCGCAACGGAGCATGCGGATAAAATTTGGGAGGCTGCCTCTGAAGCGTCAAAAGAATTCGATGGTGAACCGATAGGGTTGGGGGCGCGCGATTCGTTGCGCCTGGAGATGAAGTACTCGCTGTATGGCAACGATATCGATAAGACTACAAACCCTATTGAAGCTGGACTTGGCTGGGTTGTCAAACTTGATAAAAACGGTTTTGTCGGTAAGGATGCCTTAGTAAAAATCAAAGAGGAAGGCGTATTGCGCAGGCTTTCCGCCTTCGTATTAAAGGAGCGAGGCTTTCCCCGACAGCATTATCCGATAGTCTTTGGCAATAATAAGGTCGGCGAAGTAACATCAGGCACTTTTTCGCCCATGCTTGAGCTCGGGATTGGAATGGGGTATATAGAAAAAGCCTGCTCTAAAATCGGCACAGAAATCGGCATAGAGATTCGTGGGAAAGTCATTCCCGCGGAAATCGTAAGGCCGCCGTTCTACAAAAAGGGAACGCGACGATAATTCCCAAATAATTTTCATTGAAGATCCCATATTTTAATAAAGCAAAAAAAAACGCTTTTTGGGGGGAACCGCAGGAGAATTATTATCGTTTAGTAATTATTATTGGAGGATAAATTGGAAGTTCTAGACAAGCTTGAAAAATTAAAAGAATACTGCAAAGAGCGCGGCGTATCCCTAACCCAACAAAGGATAGAGGTTTACAAGGCACTTGCGGAAACGGACGAACATCCCTCACCGGAGGATATCTACAAACACCTTAAAAACAACTATCCAACTCTTTCTTTGGCAACGGTTTATAAAAACCTCGAAGCTTTAACAAAAATCGGGTTTGTTCAAAAAATCAATCCTCTTTCCAATCAGGCTCGTTATGACAGCGATATCTCCGCGCATAACCATTTCGTATGTTTATCCTGTAAAAAGGTCGAGGATATCGATTCTGATGCCATTAACGGCCTCGAAATCCCCGATTGGGACGATACGGAACATACAATACTGACAAAAACAATAATATTTACTGGAATTTGCAAACAATGTAATAATAACACACTGGAGGAAAAATGAGCATGCAAGTAGGATCCAAAGCCATGGAGTTTAAAATGGATGGCGTTTTCAAGGGCAAGTTTGACGAGTTTGGGCTTTCTGATTATAAAGGCAAATGGGTAGTATTGTTTTTCTATCCCCTCGACTTTACTTTCGTCTGCCCGACCGAGATTAAGGAGTTCTCGAAACGTTCAGCGGAATTTGAAAAACTCAACGCGCAGGTTTTAGGCGTTTCTATAGATTCCAAGTTCTCGCACGATGCCTGGATCAAAAGCGAGCTGGGCGAATTGACTTACCCCTTGCTTTCGGACATTACCAAGAAGGTTTCTGAGGATTATGGCGTGCTTTTGGAAGAAGCAGGCATATCATTACGCGGCACATTCATCATCGATCCGGACGGCGTATTGAAATGGATGGTTGTCTCTGATCTTGGCACCGGACGTTCGGTATCCGAAACGATACGTTCCCTGGCGGCCCTGCAGACTGGCGAGCTTTGCGGCGTGGATTGGGAGCCGGGACAGCAGACATTGGGCGCCGCGTAAAATTCTTGACGGACATCTTTGCTCGACAGCAAAAGCCGGGGGCCAACGCGTCCTCCGGCTTTTATTGTTA
>CAZKYQ010000256.1:0-2304 GCA_964556975.1 uncultured Ignavibacteria bacterium | reverse complement strand
TGAGCTTATTGGAGAAGACTCCCCAATATGGCTCGGCGCTCCTCTCAAGATATCGCATAAGACCCTTGGGGTCGTGGCCGTTCAAAGTTATGATGATCCGGACCTTTACACACAAAAGGATCTGGATTTGTTAACATTTGTCGCAGGCCATATTGCAACAGCGATAGATCGAAAGCGGGCGGAGGCAGAAAGCGAGGAGCTTTTACACGATAAAGGAGAACGCGTTAAAGAAATCCAGTGCTTATATGGAGTGGCCGAATCTACCAGGGTACGAGACACTTTAGAGGAGATATTTCAAGATATTGCTGAACTTATTCCGCCTGGCTGGCAATACCCGGAGATCACGAGAGGAAAGGTCATCTTCGACGGGAAAGAGTATGTTTCAGAGCCTTTCGAAGCATCAGAATGGAAGCTGTCAAAGGACATCATCGTGAACGGTAAATCCTTGGGCGCGATAGAGGTTTATTATCTTGAAAAATGTCCGGAAATGGATGAGGGTCCATTCATGAAGGAAGAACTGGCCTTGATCGACGCAATGGCTATAAATATAGGCGAAGCTATCGAGCGAAAGCGAGCTGAGCAGGAAATAGAAAAACGAAACCAGATAAATCAAGCGATAAATAATATTCTCAAAAGATCAATGGAGCCGATTTCGCTGAAGGAACAGCTTGAATATGTTTTGGATACCCTATTTGAACTTCCCTGGCTGTCTGTTCAAAAAAAGGGCGCGATATTTCTTGCGGATCACGACGAAGGCATTTTAAGGATGACGGCTCAGAGGGATCTGCATGAGGAGCTTCTGAGCGCCTGCGCAGAAATCCCGTTTGGCAAATGCCTATGCGGAATGGCCGCCCAAAGCCGCGAAGCGATATTCTCCAGCTGCCTTGATGGTCGCCATGAGATAACCTATGACGGCATCATCCAGCACGGCCACTGCTGCGTACCAATTCTCTCCGGCGAAAAGGTTTTGGGTGTCATAAATGTATATTTAAATGAAGACCATAAGCAGGATAGCAACGAAACGGATTTTCTTGTTGCCGTTGCAAATACAGTTGCGGCCATCATAGAGAAGAAACAATCCAGTGAGGCGTTAGAGGATAGCGAGTATAAATACCGCGCTGTTTTTGAATCGTTTGTTGATTTTTATTATCAGACAGATTTAAAAGGAATAATCACAGATGTTTCGCCGTCATGTTTCGATATTGCCGGTTATAAGCCGGAGGAATTGATAGGACGCAACGTGGTTAAATTTTACTCTGATCCCCAAAAAAGAAAGATCTTTCTAAAACAAATTTTACAAAACGGCGAAGTCATTGATTACGAAATTCTCTTAAAAAATAAATCGGGGCTAGCGGTCCCGGTATCCATAAACAGCCGGGTTATACGCGGTGACAGCGGCAGGCCGGAGAAAATAGTCGGCACATTTCGGGATATCACCGAGCGCAAGCGGGCTGAGGAGGAACTCCTCAAGGCCAAGGAACGCACAGAGACTATCCTGCGTTCCATACAAAGCGGTGTGCTTGTCATCGACGCTGAGAAACACGAGATCATAGAAGCTAACTCCGCGGCTTTAGCAATAATAGGCGCCGAGCGAGAAGAGGTTGTCGGGCGCGTGTGCCATCGTTTTGTCTGTTCACGACAGAGAGGTTCCTGTCCCATCACGGATGGAAACGAGGAGATCGACAAACGCGAGGCCGTATTGCTCGGGAAGGATGGGGGACAAATTGATGTAATTAAAACCGTTGTGCGCATCAACCTGGAAGGGCGCGAATGCCTGCTTGAGTCGTTTGTTGATATCACCGAACGCAAGCGGGCGGAGGAGGCTAATGAATTGCTTTCGAGAGCCGTCGATCAGGCTGACGAGACAATTGTAATAACCGACGCTGAAGGAAAAATTCAATATGTTAATCCTGCCTTTGAAAAAACATCCGGTTATTCGGCCGAGGAAGCGATTGGGCAGAATCCAAGAGTTCTGAAAAGCGATATGCATGATGAGGCTTTTTACAAAACTATGTGGGAAACACTTTCAAGCGGCAAAGAGTGGCGCGGAGAAATTACAAATAAGAAAAAAGACGGCACCCTATTTATCGAAAACGTAACGATCTCTCCAATCTTTGATTCGAATGGCAAGATTGTCAATTTTGTTGCCGCCAAATTTGATTTAACAGAACAAAAGCGGGCGGAAGAGGACCTGAAAACCAGCAACAGGCAATTAGAATACGCTATAGAAAAAGCTAACAGAATGGCGGTGGTTGCCGAAAGCGCGAATTATACAAAAAGCGAATTCTTAGCCAACATGAGCCA
>CAZKYQ010000255.1:0-2313 GCA_964556975.1 uncultured Ignavibacteria bacterium | reverse complement strand
CGCGATCGCGCCAGCTCTGTATTTTTTTTCGATTATTGAGGAAACAATAAATATAAATCCGAATGCGCTGTAAATTGCTCCGGTGAGAATATACGCGATTTCAATTACGTTCACGATTTCCCTTTTCAGATTCATTGGCGCTTGAAATCGCCATAATAAGTACAGGCGGCATTGCTGCCGCAATATCAATTCAGTTGCGTATAATCTAATTCCGAACCAAACATGCTATGCGGTATTAGATAGATTATAAGCTGCAATGCGGCGGCGGCAATAAACCATGCTCTGCCTTTTGCGGGATTTCTGCCCCGCCATAAAGCCAGAAGCCAGGCAATCATTACAAAGGCGGTTTTATTATCGGTAAGATCGGTTCCAAGAGGCCATCCGGTCCAGAAAGCCCCAAAAGCGAATTTCTGAACAATAGGCCCAAGAATTATTCCGCCCATAAAAAGCAAGATCGAAGTCCAAAGAGCGAATTGGTATGATTTTGATCTTCGATACAAAGTTTCCAGCCCCGTTCTTGCCGCCAGAAACATCGAAATAAACATAATTAAGATATGAGGCAATAAATAATATATGGGAATATCGCCCTTAAAACGGATTACGACGGGCTCTTTGGTAAGGTTATTCCGGAGACCGGCTTCATCTATTAAAGTTACGCTGTAAATTACTTTGCCAGCCGGACGCTGTTTGGGAATTGTAACAATAAGGTTCTCGCCATCCCTTTCAAGGGCTTCAACAGTCCAATCGTCATGGCTTTTAAGCCTGCGCCATTTCAACTCGCCCGTAACAAGGTTGTTTGCGGTTTCAATTTTCATGGTGGCATCGGAAGAGGAATAATTGCTTCTCAAAAGCTTAAAACCGATTTTATCGCTCCCAACTGAAACAGAGCCGCGGACAGGGCGTGTTGGACCGGTCAACCGTTGATACGCAACCGATGACAAGGTAATTATTGCGGTCAATAGCCAGATTATAGTTGTTTGTTTTTTTAAAGTTTTAATTGTTTTATTCATTCATCCCTCACTGCATTTTCACAAGGCAAGCATAATTTGCAAATCATCACGCAACTCCAATCAGAGCATTGTGTTTTTATGTTAATAATTATTATTGATTATTTCAAGCAGATAAATTAGAAATGTCTGTTTGATTGGCAGGCCGAGATTTAGTAATTTGAAAAAATGGAGAAGCATTGGATCGATAATGTTTTATGAATTTTACTTTAAATGGCGGATGATATAATGCCGAAGCAGCCTAAAAAACCAAAACGCAGGATTCCACTACCTAAAAAAACTGAAAAAGTACACGAAGACGGGTCTAAATACTCGAGAAAAGATAAGCACAAAAAAGACCTCAAAGATTTAGAACGCAAGCCAAAGGAGTAGCTTGCGAACCGCCCATTATCATATTGACAACGCCTGTTTTATCGTTAATATGCTATCTATGAATAATCGCGATGAAATGCTGATAGATTTTGCCAAGCTGTGGCTTGCGCATGACGGTCTCTGGTTTCAGGCGGTTGAAAATGAGTTTGATCTCGAAACGGCTATCAAGCTTGATACTGAAGCCTGGAGAAGATTTTCGCCGATAGAGGCCAAAAGGATTCTCGCTAGGATAGGCGGGGAGCCGGGCGGCGGTCTGGACCTTTTAGAAGAGGCGTTGGGGCAAAGATTATATGCTTTTTTAAATAAACAAAGAATAGTTGAAAAGACGGAGAACCGTCTTGTGTTTGAAATGGTTTCGTGCAGGGTACAGGATGCTCGCCATAGGAAAGGATTACCGTCGTTTCCCTGTAAGGAGGTCGGTATTGTCGAATATTCCACATTTGCCGAAACAATCGATCATAGAATTAAAACCCAATGTCTTAAATGTCCGCCGGACGAGTATGATGGCGAAAGCTGGTGCAGATGGGAATTCAACATCGAATAAGAAAATCATAAAAAATGAATATTTTTTCAAGACATGAACTTTTATGGCATTTATGTGGTTACTATCCAAACGTTAGCAGGGCTTTAGGGTTTCCAGGCAAAAAGGGGGAATGAATTGGCTTACATTATTACCGATGATTGCATTATGTGCGACGCCTGTCTTCCGGAATGTCCGGAAGACGCTATTACGGCAAGCGACCCCAAATATATTATTGATCCTAAAAAGTGTACTGACTGCGGCGATTGCGCGGAAGTCTGCCCCACGGAGGCCTGCATTCCCCTTGATGATTCGTAAATTTCCGGACTATCGATTTTTTACGGTCCAACATTATTCCCAAAGATTATTTATTGTAATTTCTCATGCTGATATTATAATCTGATATGCTTGTAC
>CAZKYQ010000254.1:0-2327 GCA_964556975.1 uncultured Ignavibacteria bacterium | reverse complement strand
GTAATCGAATCAACCGAAACAAGCGCCATCAATGAATCGATATCGGTTGTGATAAATGAACTCATCGGCAGTTTTGCGGGTATGGTAAAAAGCGGGCCGGCGGGTAAGTCTATATCCTGGCATTTGGATAGAATCGCCCCATCCTCCATCAGCTCTGTCGCTTCGTACAAAGTAAGATTTAAAAGTTGGTAATTATCGGTTGAAAATAACAGGCCTGGCGGGATTTCTTCGTTTTCTTTAATAGTCTTTAACCAAAGCAGCTCAATATCAGTTGATTGTTCAATGAGTCTGGCGAGATTATCAAACTTTTTCAGTTTTTCAATATCCCCGTTTTGAAATAAAGCGATAGCGAATTTATCCAGTTTGGCTATAACGCGTATTTCAAACGCTTCTTTTGCGGCGGCTATTTTTGCCCTGTCAAATGCGATCAAATCATCAGCAATTGATGTTGAACCGAAAAGCAGGCAAAACACAACCCCGGCTACTATACTCCTGTATAACAGCCTCTTATTCATGATCTATAGGCCCTTTCAATAAAACTTTAGCAATTTTTCTATAGATCCCCCTTGAGATCCAATTCGTTTAAGGCTATCCCAAACTCCCGTTTAAGAGAGCTTGGGTTCTCGCACAATAACCAGAAAAATTATAGCTAATGTTTCAATTCTTGTCAAGAAATCTAAAAAAATATTGGATTTGGGGGCGGATTATAAGTCTATTTTTATTAGCCAAACACAAGCCTATTTCATCAATGTCAGCTTGGCCGAGGATGTCGGGCCATTAGCTCCGCCTGCCCGTGCAAAATAGACGCCCGATGATACCGGTTGGCCTCCTTCGTTCCGTCCATCCCAAATAACCGGGATATTTGAGTTCACATTTTCAAATCTCTTAATGAGCCGCCCCGTAATATCGAAAATTTCTATCGTAATATCATTAATCGCTGACGAGGCAATGTTAAGACTGATTTGAGCGTTAAATGGGTTAGGATAAGCCTGAAGAATAAGCATTTTTTCGGGTTTCACAATATTATCGCTCTCTTCGATACCGGTTTGAATTCCAAAGAACTCCATCATGCGCTGGAAATACTCGACTCGTGTGCCATTGGGGCCGTCAAGGAACTCGTAAATAGACTGGCTGTTGACAATAGCCTTATAGCCTTGTCTATCAACATAAAGATCTACGCAGCCGCAGGCAACATTATCTTCTAATACTATGCCACCTTCAGGAGGATCTAGCCCTGGAACAATATTGCTTGACCACATAGTGTCTCTCAATGAAAATGATAGTCCTTCCGCAAAAGTTCCGGCCACTCCATCTACACCCATAAATGGGTATGATATGCATGTTGTAATTCCATAGAAAAGGTAATTTAACATAAGCGTATCAACACAGGTCAGATAGAAGTCTTCAATATAGACGTTACCGTTATTCTGGAGATAATCGATCATAGCGAAATCTCTGTCTGCAAGCTCATTCCAGGGAACCTGTCTATACGGATAATCCACGACCCACAGCAGAGGCAAATCGGCAAGAAGGTCGCCGCAATATGGAAGAATATCGCTAACGATTTCGCCCTGCAATCCAAAGTTGTCCAGTATCGATTTATACCAATAATTCAGCGATTCGGTCGATCCTGTTCCCACCAGCAAGTAATCTAATGTCGAAGGATCCGGCAGATATTGCGGTTCAAGCTCGACTCGATCCGATTCGATATTGCCATAAATGGCTGTAACACAATACTGGAAATCCTCTTCAAGAATAATATCATTATCAGCAAAAGATGTATCAATAATCAACCCGCTATTACGCATGAGCCAATTGCCGGCCTGTCCCACTTTTCTATAAACATTATAACCGTCAGGCGTCGCTCCGCTTGGAGATTGCCATTCAAGATCAACACTGTTGCAGGCGAAATGGAAACTTACCGCTACCGGCGCGGGGAAATCCAATATTACGGTCCCGCCGCCAGATAAATTATCGACCGCGTATGCTGAATTGACGATAAATAAACTTGCTATTGATATTACAATTGCGCGTTTCATAATAACCTCCCTTGAACTATTCACATGCCACAATCAAATGGTGTCCGCTCATGGAGTGTCTTAATTACCAATAAAGATAGCACGTTATCAAAACGTGTCAAGGAAAATCGACATTATTATCATTTTTTTTGATAATAAAATCAGGGCATATTCTTATTTAAAAATCATATCCGACCCCAAAACGAAGCGATGTGCCGCCGATATTCAGATTGGTAAATGAATAACTAAAGCCAAAAAGTAACAAAAAAAAAGACCAGAGAATAATCACCGAACCATATATAGTGGAAT
>CAZKYQ010000253.1:0-2339 GCA_964556975.1 uncultured Ignavibacteria bacterium | reverse complement strand
TTCCATCCCAAAATCTTTTGCCCATTTTTCAGCATCAGCAACCGACTTTGCAGATGGCGCTTCGCCCGGCTCGATATTACCAATTCCAACGTTCCCGGCTATCCCAGCCGCCCTTCATCCCTCCGCCAAATTCATTTTTGGCATTTTCCCATCCGGCGTTGGCGATGCAATACCATTCGCAATATCGGATTTTAAAACTGCAAATTTAACACACCGGCAATTATGGTCCCAGGGAGGATCATATCTTTGCCAAAAAATATCTTCCTTCCTCCGCGTAATGCCATCCAATTTTGCATGTGAAGGTCTCACCCTGTCATCCAAAACAGCCGAATAAGTATAACCCCAAATCGTATCGCTCACATCAGGATCATTATACAGTTTATTTTTCCCATCCCGGTAAGACTTCATCATGTTATTTCTAAAAATAACTTTCAGATGGCTGGCTTTAAGTGGCTCACCAGTCAAGTCTTTGCCGTAAACTTCACCGGTATATTCTATCTTCATCCGTGAAATAACAGACTCAAATTCCTGCATTGACCAGCCATCTTCCAAAGCGATCAAAGAATTATTAAATATTTTCTCAATATCCGCTTTAGTGAGACCAGCAACATGAAAATATCTTTCATCATAAGTTTTTGTTATTTTTTCATACCAGCTTTTTCCCCGGGGAATCTTTTTCTTAAAACTCTCAACCGCCTGGCGAATAAAACCGATTTCAATATCTTCCTGAAAATTCTCTGCATTTACTTCTTTGCCAGCATAATAATATCCCATCAAGTGCATTGCCAAAGAACTTTCTGTCAAAATGTCCCGGAATCCGCTAATATCAATCGCAAATTTCGGAATCGAAATAAGTTGTTTCCCCAATTGCGATTCAATTTTTTTAGAAACCGACTTCAACACTTTATTAAAAATCTTATCGATCACCGCAGCTCCGGCGTTCAGCGCATCGGCTTCCAGGCGATCAAACATTTTTTCTTGCTGAACAAACTGCCCCCGCTTCTCAAAATAATTTAGCTCCCGCCTGTCATCTGCAAACTTCACCCCGAGCGGAGTCGATGGGCTGCTAAACCCATCAATATTTTTCGCCTTATTGTCAATTCCTTTTTCGCCTGGTAACAATGCTTTTTCAACCACTTCGGTGATAGTTTCGCCTGACTTCGGTTTTGGAATGCCGGTGCGCGCGTATATCCAATCAACAGGAATTCCAACACCCATGCGCGTAAGAGATTCAAGTCCCTGAGCAATTTTAATAATATCGGCAAACCAATCGTGCTTGAATGAAAATACAGGATATTCACGAACGTTAAAAAAATTAAAATCAATCAACCGCCTGATCAATTGATTGTTAATTGCCTGTGCGATCATTACTTCGTCAAAGAATGTATATACTTCCATCAAACTGGAATGAGTCGCGCTGTGTGCATAAGATCCCTGACCTTTGCTTCCCTCTTCAATGCCCAGCGTTGCTCCCAACACCTCTTTAGAAATTTCCTTGTTACACCGCTCGATGAAATTATCATACGTTACATCACCGCGCCGCGTAGCCTCCAGAAATTCAATAACAAAATTTTCAGGAACGCGTGTCCCGGTGAGTGATGCTAACTGTTCAATGAAATCATCAACTTTGTCCTTGTCTTCACTGCTGGCGCCTTTCGGGATTTTGGCGATCACCGTTGGCATGGCGAATTTTTCTTCAAAGATTGCCCAGAACTTTGCTGAATTCTTTTTCAGCATCACCCAAAATGCAACCTTGCTGGTGGAACTTGCCCCGTACGGATTTTCATCGTCAGGACCATAAACGGTGTGAATAAATTTGTTGTAATCTAATTCCTTTGGTATTGAATAATCGCCTTCATACACTACTTTGAGAACATTGCCGAATTTATCGGTTTTAAATCCATAATCTTCAGCGTTTTTTTTGCGGATAGCTGCAATACCCCAGTACCCATCCCACCTGCCAAAAGTGATCTGTTTCCAGATGATTTCCGAAAGCGAAAAGCCTTTGCCAACCGCATCCATCATTCCGAGTATATCGCCATCAAACCCATTCAATGAACGTCCGGCAAGAAATGTTTTTAGATTATAGCGTACAAATTCCGCCATGCGTTCATTTCTGTCCGATTTTGCCGCCGTAATATGCCAACCTTTTGCAATCAACTTTTGCCGCCTGGTCCGATAGCAACTGGACAAATGGGTATCCCTCTCCAAATCATTCAGGTATGCCATGCCCTTGCTAGCGATTATGTCATCAGGATTAACTGTTGAAATGCCATAATTTTTATACCACTGATGATTGCTCACCAGTCCGACTTCGTTTATGGGTGGCGTTTTTTTGA
>CAZKYQ010000252.1:0-2346 GCA_964556975.1 uncultured Ignavibacteria bacterium | reverse complement strand
GACTAGCATAATTATGTATACCATAATATGCCTAATAAGTTCAAGATATTTTATAAAAGCGCACTTGCATAGGATTGTAAAAAATAGTGCTTTCCTCAAAAGCCAAGGCAAATCAAGGTATTAAGCGCAATTAATAAAGCCCCGGTATATGCCGGGGCTTTGTTTGGAAATAAATAATTATTACTTCAAAAGAGTCATCTGTTTGATTTCCGAGAAATCGCCTGCCTGAATTCTGTAAAAATACAATCCTGTTGCTACCTTGTCGGCATTCCAAACTACTGTATGGGCGCCTGATGATTGATTCGCATTCAATAGCGTTTCAATCTTTCTTCCGAGAATATCATAGATTTCGATTGTTACGTCAGTATCGAGCGGAAGACTATACTCAATAATTGTCTGGGCATTAAACGGATTGGGGTAATTTTGACTCAGGCCGAAAGTGATAGGGACTATTGCCTCGTCTATGTCTGTCGTGAAAAACTCAAGATGGAAATCGTCGATATACCAGCCATCACCTGTGATAACCGAACTGTCAGAACCATAATCAAATTTGATCATAACGGCTTCTCCCGCATAAGCAGAGAGGTCGAAGGTCTCCTGTTGCCAGGAGCCGTTATCGCCGTAAAAAGCCATTTCGCCGCCTATTGGATTTTCAAATCCGGTTGATAATTCGCCGTCATAACCGCCTGCAGGCGTGATCAATTCCCAGGTTGCGCCGCCGTCGGTAGAAATTTTAACATTACCGCCATCATAGGTGTTTTCGGTAGTATACCAATGGTAGAATGTTAAAGTCGCCTGTTCGCCAATAGTAACTTCCGGGCTGGTTAATGTTGAGAGCAATGGGCCCATAGTGTATTGGCCGTTAATTAGCGTACCTACAACATTGTCGCCGGAGTAACCGCCTCCGGGACCGGTGGAAGGCGCCCCATGCTGCCAGTCATTATCCATGCTGAATCCGCCATTGCCGCTTTCAAAGTCAACAAAGAAACCCGCAATCGGTATTGTGTTATAGGTTGCGGATGTAGTATCATTGGCGTGATTTTGATCGCCGGTCAGTTCCGCGACAGCTATGACATCATATATTGCTTGATCAGCAGGCGTGAAATCCGGGAACGTAACATCTACAGTCGCCCCGTATCCCGCCAGATCAGAGACTACAATATCCTCATCGTATACTGCGGGTCCATTCATAATAGTCAAATTGGCGGTGAAAGTCTCGGTATTGGCGCCCATATTGGCAAAAGTAACTTGCGGAGTAACCGGTACGCCGACATCGCCTTCACCTACGGGAGAAAGAATTTCCACGGCAGCGACATCATGATCCAATGGCTGGTCGCCGTCTGATAAAAGGACATCGTCAAAATCGGCCTGAGCGCCATCGACACCTTGATAAACCAGCGCCACCATAAAGTTCGATTCTCCCACATAAGCGCTAAAATCTAGAACGACTTCATACCAGGTCCAGTTTTCGAAAACTCCGTAATCATCCTCCGTCCATAACGGGTTTGACCAATTGTTACCGCCGTCGGTTGATACCACAATTATCATATCACCATTGTCATACGGGTCTACATGCCAGTAGTAGCTTGTCAGGAACCAGAAACTTAACTCGAGATTTGGGCCGGATGAAGTGAGATCGAGCGTCGGAGAGACCATCCACTCATCCTGCGGTACCAAATTCGGGTCGTATTCGATGGAAGCATCAAAAACGCCTCCGTGAGGATCATAACTTGCCTGAAACCATGTATAGCCGCTATTAGTAATGACGGGAGTCCAACCGGGGGGAAACCATGTTTCGAAACCCTCGGTTAAGAAATCCACAAGAATAACACTTTGCGGTTGGCTTTTTTTATTAATTCCATCGTGAGGCGCGGACTTGAGGGCAATATCCTCAGAACTTGCCAGGGAAAAACCAAGCAACATGATGCCGGCCAAAACGACTAAATTAATTAAAATGCTTTTGCTGTTTTTCATCATAATTCCTTTCAAGGTGATGATTTTAAAGCTTTATGATTTCATTCAACTCAACTTAATAAAATCTTTTCCCATTACACCTCCCGGCAAAAAAAATCTTCGATTGACAATTTCTTAAATGTCTTATGATTCTAATATTAAACTCAAATTGGCAAATCCCAAAATCAAAGAAACTCCTCATCTCCGATCTATATATTTTCAATTTACAGCTTTTCTTAAAAAAAGCAACCAAATAACCTATTTTATTGGCTGCAAATAACTTACGACAATAATCTTTAGGTTATATTTATTCGCACTTGCGCAATCCAATTTTTATTATTAATTTAATTACTTGATTTGTTTGCGTTTGGGTTGATAATCAGATAAAAGGAT
>CAZKYQ010000251.1:0-2361 GCA_964556975.1 uncultured Ignavibacteria bacterium | reverse complement strand
CAAAGGCGGAGCAATTCTGCCTTGAAAGAGGCCGGTCTTTCCCTCCCTCCTTGAGGCCGGTCTTTTTTTATTGGGTGGAATTATGGGAGTTATTAAAAGAATTTACGTGTTTTGGGGAGGGGATTCCTTGCAACGAACTGCACTAATTAATAATACATACTTATATTTGTGATAGCCTAATTAAGAATACCCTGGATTACAAAATGAGATCGATTTGTATATTTTCATTTGACATTAATCATCGGATATTATAGCTTTATTTAATGCTATGCATCTTTGATTAAGCTTCTTGTTTGCATCAACAACGATTTAACGTTAAATACGTGAGGTCTGAATGGGCTATTTAGTGTTCTATGTTCGATATCAATCAATACTGTAAGCCAATTCTAAAAACAGGAGGTATTCTATGGCCAAAAGATTTTGGTCGGTAGTAGCGACAATTGGAGTAGGAGGATTAGTTCTTATTCTTATTTTTTCAAACGCTATGGTCTCTTCGGTTAAAGCATCGCAACGGGATTTTGGCGATATTCCAACTATCTCGTATTATCCTTATGATAATTACAGGTGGGGCGATGTCAACAGCGATGGCTGGTGTAATGGGGGCGATGTCAGCATTATGATTGCATATTTTAAGGGCCTTTTTGGGGGTTTTCTATGTGATCCGGCCAGAGATACGAACGGCAACGGCAGTTTCAACGGCTTGGATGTGACATATCTTATTTCTTTCTTAGCTTTCGGAGGCTCGGCGCCCATGAACGAATGTTCCACAACCATACCTCCAACGGCCGATGGCGGCATTATTGCGTTTACTGATTGCGTAGGCAATCCGGGCGACACAGCTTATGTACAATGTTTCATCGAAGAAGAATCTTTATATGGTCTGAATATTCCTTTCGCCTACAACAACAACAACATAGACGAAATTTTTATTTCATCGTATGATCCCGCTTTTGACAACTGGACGAGAGTTCTTTATAGCCGTCCCAATTTGCCTCCGTATAACAACGATACGCTGAATACGGCGACTATTTTGGCCTTTCCTGATTATACTCCTTTCGAAACAGCTAATTTCCCCTCACTTGCGATTGCGTTTACGTTGGGTGTCGTAATCTCACAAAGTTCACCAGGCGGCCTTCATGAATTGATTCCGGAGTCAGATTCAATTTTCGGTCCTCCGAGATTTCATTTTGATTATGGCGCCGACTGGACACAGCCCGCTTTCGGGGTTGGAACTTTAGGCACAATTTCAGGCACAGTTTTAGATACCGTGGCAAATCCTATCGAAGATGTTACGGTTATAGCGATTGGGGCTTCGCCAAGCTACACCGATGGAAATGGAGAATATCAAATTCAGGCATTAGACGGAACTTATGATGTATTATTTTCTCACCCCTTTTATAGGGATACGACAGAATCCGGGGTAGTTGTCGCTGCCGATGAAGAGACAATCCTTAATATGGTAATGGAATATGAAGAACCCGGTGCGATTAGTGGAATTGTAACTGATTCTGCAGCTGCTCCTATGGAAGGAGTTCATGTTAACGCACTTGGAACAGGAAATTGGGATACCACGGATGTTAGCGGATCATACCTTCTTGCGGATGTGAATCCTGATACATACAATGTAAGATTTGGGAAATTCGGTTATCGGGATACGGCAGCGATCAATGTTCAGGTAATTTCGGATCAGACCACTCCTCTGAATATGTCCATGCCTTCCGATCCTCCTGGAGTGAAAATCCGCGGTGAATATAAAATAACCCAGAATGCGTTCG
The DNA here is from genome assembly GCA_964556975.1 of uncultured Ignavibacteria bacterium. GTDB lineage: Bacteria > Zixibacteria > MSB-5A5 > UBA10806 > UBA10806. Next base: position 586 of record CAZKYQ010000251.1, on the reverse strand, counting down.
ATATCGCAAATGATCTTCATTTTAAAGTCTGGCAAAAGGAAGATAATATTGAAATCCTATATTGGGAAATCACGGTATCTGATTTTACCAATATTCAGACGCAGCGCGGCTATCAACCGCCGCCATATACTGATGGCAATATTAATCACGCTATTGATGTAGACTGTACCGGCGCCGACATACCGCGTGGCACAGAAGTTACGATTGTTGTTATCTGGTGGCTGACTAGCTGGAACTCAATGAACGTATCCAATATCAGATGGACCGATGATGGAACGATCTTGACAGAGTCTAAAGCCGCCCCTGATTTTGGGTGGACTATCGGCTATCCGGATAGCATAGGACAAGATTCTTGCGTACACGAACTAGCGCATCTGAGAAACTGGAAACTTTCTTTGGGTCAAGAACATTGTCGATTTCTTTACCCATATCGGCTGATGCTGCTTTCATAGCAGCCATCGCGCCGCTGAAATTGCCCTCTGCTACAAGTGATACTGCCGCTGCTGCCGATGCAATAGATTCTCCGGCAAGCTTGAACGGCAAGACGATACCATTAGTGGCATTCCCTGCGGCATCAACCATTACC
>CAZKYQ010000250.1:0-2366 GCA_964556975.1 uncultured Ignavibacteria bacterium | reverse complement strand
ACTAATAAAGAATAGAGTTATATTATAAGTTTAGATTGACACAGTTTTGAGTAAATATTATCATAAATATGCATTAAAATTAACAAGGCATTTATATACTATATGAATGTAAATGGTCTTAATAATGGGGTATTATTAATATATTTTAGTGAAATAATTCACATTATAAGAAATAACTGAGAGTAATTGCTATTAGTGTCTAATTTCAGGCTGTTTGAATAGAAATAATGATAAAGCTCATATAATAATAACCGACCAAAATAGGCAGAATGGGCTTTTTTACAAATTAAGGAAAAATTTCACTTGATGGAATAATTGTAAATTTTAACAAAATTATGTACTCAAAATTAACAATGGAGGTTGGGATGTTTAAACAAATCATTTTACCGATGTTGGCGCTTTTCGCGGTCATGATATTTGTCGTGATTGGTTGCGAAGGAGATGCCGGTCCTGCTGGAGCGGATAATACGGCCGAATGCGGAAATTGCCATAACGACGATACGCAAATTGCGGCCATCGCCGCTCAATGGGAAGCTTCTTCGCATGGTAGTGGCAGTACATTTGAGAGAAACACGGATCCTTGTGCCGGCTGTCATACTAGCGAAGGGTTTGTGGTCAGGATGGAAACCGGTGTAACGAGCGAACCCGTAAACCCGTCAAGAATCGGTTGTTTCACATGCCACGAGCCGCACACGAATTACTCCTTCGCTCTTCGCACCGTAGAATCGGTTGCCCTTGAGGTTGGAGGGACATTTGATCTTGGCAATGGCGACCTATGCGCCAATTGTCACCAGATTCGCACACCCAGTCCCGATCTGACAGGCACGTCTGTAATAATTGAATCCAGTTACTGGGGACCTCATCACGGCCCGCAAGCTAATGTGCTTTCAGGGCAGGGCGCTTATGAATTTGCCGGCGCAAGCTATGGCTCATCCGGTCATGCCACAGTTGTTGAAGATGGGTGCTCAACATGCCACATGGCCGCACCATACGGTACTCAGGCTGGCGGGCATACATTTGGTCTTTCTTACGCTTATCATGGCTCCTCAACCGATCTAATCGCGGGTTGCGAAACTGCAGGTTGCCACGGCACAATGGAAGATTTTAACCATAACGGAGTGCAGGATTCTGTGGGAGTATTACTGACATCCTTGAAAGCGCTGCTGGTGGCCGACAGCTTGCTTGATGACGGCGATCATGTGATTCCCGCCACGATGCCTGTTGATGACGCTGGCGCGGTTTATAACTACTTAATTATGCTCGAAGACCGTTCTGATGGCGTACACAATACCGCCTACACTTATGACGTTCTCAACGAGACAATTGATTATATGACGCCGTAGAGACATTTAGAGCCGAATTCTAAATCCCGTCTGAGAAATCGGACGGGATTTTTTTATCACCAAATACGAGATCAGAATAATATCCAGGAAGAGCAAAATCTTTCGGAAACTCGCTTCCCAACTGGAAATATTAAATCAATTTCCCATTGCGTATAACATGCTCTATCTATTATTATATTTTTACTTGAAACAGAAGGAGGAAGAGAAATGTCGATATTGGCAATATTCTCGACTTTTCCGGTAGGCAAAAGCGAATCTCTGGCGGAAGATGTCGCCGAAGTAATAAAAATAATCGATAAATCGGGGCTTGACTACCAGACTACCGCAATGGGAACGCTTATTGAGGGCGATTGGGATGATGTCATGGGGCTGATAAAAGAATGTCATCACAGGCTTCGGGAAAGCTCAACGAGGGTCAATACCAAAATCTCAATCGACGACCGCGAAAAGGCAACAGGGCGCTTGAAGGGCAAGGTCGCGGATATAGAGAAAATCATAGGACGCGAGGTGCGAAAATAGAGAAGCTTTTGCTCATATATGTCACCTGCGGTTCGGAGGATGAGGCGGGAATTATCTCCGGCGGTTTGATAGAAAATAGGTTAGCCGCGTGTGTTAACATAGCCGAAATTCGCTCCGTTTACGAATGGAAAGGCAAAACCGAAAATGAGGCCGAGAAGTTATTGATTATAAAATCAGTCGAATCGAAATTCACCGAACTGGAGCAGTTTATCAAGGCCAACCATTCCTATGATTGCCCGGAGATAATCGGCGTGGAAATCAAAGCGGTTTCAAAGGAATATTCTGACTGGGTAAAATCGGCTTTCGCAAACAAAAAAAACGGGTACAAGCTGAGCTGGATATTGAAGATGGTTTGAAAAAACATTGTTCTATTCATTGTGATGAATTAATTAGTTTACCTAAATCGAAGTTGACAGATTATATTTGTACTTTACAGGACAGCAAAATTAGTTCATTGAATAATGCTCTCATGATTGCGATAGGTGTTGCATAAATATTTGATAT
>CAZKYQ010000249.1:0-2396 GCA_964556975.1 uncultured Ignavibacteria bacterium | reverse complement strand
TTGGTGGTATTATTTATGCTGGTTTGGGTTGGCGGAGCTTTGATTTTTAATAATAACACACTCTTAATTCTTACTGTGGCAATTATATTATTAACCGCTCTGTTTTTTGTTTCTTTAGGCAAAATGACGCCTATAATGATATCCGAATCAGACGAAAGGGTTGACGAAAGGGATATCATGTTTGCTCGTGAAGAATATTTTCCGGGCGATTCCAAATATGAAACATATTATTCCCAAAAGCCCGAACATAAAAAAATCGATGATAAAATCAGAAGCATGCCCGTTCTATTGGAGCGGGGAGGGCGGTATTACGACGACACTGGCTCCACAGAAATTATATCAATATTCAAAACAATACATTCACTATTGGAATCAGTGGATGGCGAAATCTCCAAAGATCGAAAGCGTGTTGATCCGGGCGAAATTTCAGCTTCAATAAAACAGAATTTGAAAACTCTGGGCGCCGATGATGTTGGAATAGCTAAATTAAATCCGAATTATATATATTCTCATGTGGGCAGAGGCCCTGAACCCTGGGGATCGCCAATTACAACCAATCACAGCTATGCCATAATGTTTGCTGTAGAGATGGATTATGATAAAGTCGAATCGGCGCCAAAATTGCCAATTACCCATGAAACTGCAAAGAAGTATCTGCAATGCGCGACAATTTCAATCGAAATAGCTCGTTATGTCCGTTCTCTCGGGTATTCGGCGCGGGCACATATTTCAGGAAGCAATTACCAGATTATGCTTCCGCCGGTTGCTTATGACGCGGGATTGGGAGAGTTAGGCAGGATGGGATATCTGATATCACCGCGCTTCGGAGGCAGGATCAGACTGGGCGCCATTACAACCAATATGCCTCTGGCTATAAATAAACCGATAGCTTTTGGGGCCCAGGATTTTTGCGAAAAATGCTTAAAATGCGCGGAAAATTGCCCGTCGGGCGCGATATCTTCACGCGCTAAAGAGACAATTCGCGGGGTTAATAAATGGCAGCTGAATATTGAAAAATGTATAATGTACTGGCGGGCCATTGGAACCGACTGCGGATTATGCATGAAGGTCTGCCCCTACAGCCACCCCCCAACGCTAATTCATAATATAGTTCGATCAGCAGCCTCGCGTTCCGCAATTGCTCAACGGATATCCATTTACGCGGATGATCTATTTTACGGCCGCAAAGTAAAACATTAATTAATCGGGAATTATAAATTTTTCGCTAACGATTCCATTATAAATATCCATTAATTTTCCTTGAACATTTGAAGGCTTTTTCTTAGTTTTAAATAGGAGGAAAAATGCCCGCAAACCTTCCACCCCAATATTACGATTTAGAACGGGACTTTAAGAAAGAGACCGACCCCCGCGAAAAGTTAAGGCTCGCTAAAGAGCTTTTGGCCATGATGCCTAAACATAAGGGCACCGATAAACTTCAGGCCGAGCTCAAGGCAAAAATTTCCAAACTGAAAAAGCAGATTGACGGCGGCGGGGAAAAACACGGGGCGCGCCACTCGGACGTTCACGACCATTTTAACAAAGAAGGCGCAGCCCAGATAATATTGATCGGGCCGCCTAATTCAGGCAAATCAAGCCTCTTGGATACCCTGACAAATTCCCAACCTTTAATTGGTGATTATCCCTATACTACAAGAGAGCCAATGGCGGGTATGATGGAATATGATACTGTTCATTTTCAATTAATAGACACGCCCCCTATATCAGATGATCTTTTTGAGGCGTATATGCCTAATCTCATAAGGCAAGCCGATAGGGTTGCGGTTGTTGTCGATGTTACAAATCAGAATTCAAAGGCAGGGCTCGATATCCTTTTCGAAAAGCTGGAGAACAAAAGAATAGTCCTATGTCAAGACATGTCCGAAGAAGTAAGCGATCCGCGGTTTGCATACAAGAAGACCATTATAATTGCTCATAAATATCTTGACGAGCATGGCGAAAGCGGCCTTGAAGAATTGAAACATAGTTTTTCGGATTTCCCTATCATTCCAACATCAATTCTTGACGATGACTCTCTGCTAAATTTCAAAAAAGCATTATTCGAATCGCTTGGCATTATCAGGATTTACACGAAAAGAATCGGGCACGAAGTTGATTTCATCGATCCTATAATTCTTCCCATAGGCGGCACTGTTGAAGACGCGGCCAGAACTTTGCATAAAGATTTCGCGAGCCAGTTACAATTCGCGAAAATCTGGGGCGAGGGAAAATTCGAAGGGCAAAGGGTCAAAAACAACTACGTTCTTTCCGACAAGGATATAATTGAATTTCATATTTAGCTTAGCCTTGACAATCCTTGCGCCCGGTATTGATTTCGCAAAACGGATATGCTATAATCAATTAGTAGGAAATTGCAGAGCAAACAGTAATATCAG
>CAZKYQ010000248.1:0-2400 GCA_964556975.1 uncultured Ignavibacteria bacterium | reverse complement strand
TCACCTGGATCTTGTAAGGAAATTTTTGATGCCATATTTTGCAAAATCTCTATCTCAAGGCAATTAATCTTTTACATTTGTTTTAATATTTTACTTTTTTCCTAACGGAGAATTTCAGGGTAGTTGTCGCCCTTCTTAATAATTTATCAACTAGCTATTTGGGTTAATAAATCATCCTGTTTATTTGGGTTAAGGTAAACTTTTTGCTTCCATTCCCAATTTCTAATTGAACCACTCCACCTTTGTGGTTTCTTACTCTTTGCAATTAAATAAGTTTCTCTCCTCTTAGCAAGAATAATTTTATCATTTCCGTTATGTCGCTGCATCGGTGTTACAAATTTAATTCCTGAATGCCGATGCTCATTGTTATACCACTGTACAAACACAGAAACCCACTTCTCAGCATGTGCCAGTGATTCAAAACATTTGGGAAAGCCTGCCCGATACTTTAAAGTCTTAAATAGAGATTCAGAATAGGGATTGTCATTGCTTACACTTGGCCTGGAAAATGAAGGGACGACCCCAAGTTTTTGCAGGGTTGCCAGCATCGTTGCTCCCTTCATTGGACTACCATTATCTGAATGTAATTTCACTTCTTTAATATTATTTTTTTTACAGATTTTCTTCATTGTTTCGGCGGCGTTATCCGCGCTCTCATTTTCATGAATTGCCCATCCGACTATTGCACGGCTCCAGATATCTTCAAACATATACAGATAATAATAAACTCCCTTTACTGGGCTTGACAGATAAGTGATATCCCAGCTCCATACTTGGTTTGGCCCCGTAGCAGAAAGTTCAGCCGGTTTACTACGTTTTTGTGGGAGCCGACAATTGCTGCGATGCTTCAATAGATCTTCCGCTTTTAAAATACGATAAAAGCTTGATTCTGATGCAATAAAGACGCCTTTTTCAGCTAATAACGGTACTATTTCATTGGGTGTCATATCTTTATACTCATTGCTACAGCAAATTTCCAGTACACTTTTCCGTTCAGAATCGGTTAATTTATTGGCCGGTACCTTTTCAATGAGACTCCGCTTATCACCGATTCTGTTTTTCTCCCATCGCTCCAATGTACGAATATTCAAATCGATAGTAGCGCACGCCAGGCCCTTGCTAGCTCCATTTAACATAGCCGTTTTTATTGCTGATATGATTTGTTCCCTGGCATCTCTGGGCATTAATTTTCCTTTTCCACCGAAAATATATCCTCCACTTTTTTTTTAAGAATAAGCAAAGCGGAAACCTCAGCAAGAGCCTTGTCTTTCCGTAGAAGTTCCTTTTCAAGAGTCTTATTCTTATCTTTCAATTCCCGTATTTCTTCTTTATACTTACCGGTATTACTCATTGCAATAAATTCCTCCAGCCATAATTTTAAATGATCCGATTTTAAACCATTTTTTCGGAGCCATTCACCTTTCTCGCCGTCTGACAAGGCGGCATAATCAACAATAGCCTTGACCTTCTGTGGTGATCGCCAACGAATCGGCCCTTCAGATGCTAAAAAGGATTTATCGATATTATACCGGTCTCTCCAGTTGTAAAGGGTTTGAGTAGTGACCCCTATTTCTTTGCTTAATTCAGTAACGCCTTTCCCGCCAGGAAGAAGAAGCTTCTTTACAGCCTCTCTTTTAAATGTCTCTTTAAATTTCATAGTATCCTCCAAAAATGAAAATTTAATTGAAGGGTACCCCTTCAATTAATCACTTTAGAGGCGACAACTACCCTGACACAGGGGGGGAGTTATCAGCTTATCCAGGTGAAAAGTTGAGTCGTTGACGTTTTTGTTATCAATTCCGAACCGGAACTTCGTTGGCTGGCTAATAATCAAGATCAAGATTTTTCATGCCAAGTCATGGCTTTGCCGGGTGAGGCGTTGGCGATATTTTGTGACAAACTAAAGACGACGAGATGGTTATCGGACAATGGAATGGCGGCGCCGGAAAGTGCCGAACTAAATGGTGCTGATACGCTTGATCCGCCATTAATCGTAAAAAGAAAATTCGGTAGCGGCGGGCGCGGAATGAAGCGGCTCGAAAATTTCAAAGATTTGACGCAACTGAAAAATATTGTATCTGACTATTTTGTCCAGGAGGAAATTGGAGATTCGGATTCGGAATTTACCTGTGGCGTGTATAGAGCTTTTGGTGAATCAAGAACCATAATCATAAATCGTACGCTTGCGGGTGGCATCACGCATCGAGGTGAGGTGGTCAATGATCCAGACATTCAAAAATTATGTGAAACAATTGCGGAAACAATTGATCTCACTGGATCAATAAATGTCCAATTGCGCATGACCCCGAATGGTCCTGTGGTTTTTGAAATAAATCCCCGTTTTTCAAGTACAGTAATGTTTCGCCACCTTCTAGGATTTGAAGATGTTATCTGGTGGTT
>CAZKYQ010000247.1:0-2426 GCA_964556975.1 uncultured Ignavibacteria bacterium | reverse complement strand
CTTCCGCAGGAATGACAAGCCACCAATTGTCGGGAGCGCGGGGCTCCCGACCTACGGCTACTCCTCGCAATTGACCGCGTGATATATTAAAAGATCGGGTTCGTCTTACGAAAAAACACCCAATTAAACATAGGGGTCGAACTAAGATCGACCCGTTGTTGGCTTTTTTATGGCAGGCGTTTATACGGTGTTAAGGCCCGGTAAAACGCCGACCTTGTATCTACTTCTTTTTTGCCACATGTATACCCGCTATTCCGCCCCAAAGAGGACGGCATTCAACCGAGGCAAAACCAACGTCTTTGAGCATGCTTTCTATGTCCGGCGGCCGATAATAATTCCTGGCCGAATATGCCAAGTAACTATAAGCGCCCGGCTGGCCGGATATAACATTTCCGATAGGTTTCACAATCGATGAATAGTAAAAACCGGAAAGTTTTTTTAGCATAGCCGACTCGGGCTGGCTAGTCTCAACGATCACCAGTTTTCCTCCGGGAGCAATTGCGCGAAATATCTCATTGAGATATGTATCGCTATTAGGGTTCTTAAAGGTAAGGTTGCGGAACCCGAAAGCAATCCCCATAACATCGAAATAACCACCATCGAAAGGCAGCGAGGCGGCGTCGGCTACCCGGAAATCAATTTTATTCCCCAATCCGGCCTTCTCTGCTTTCCGCTTGGCTACCTCCAACATCGGCTCGCAGAAATCGGCCGAGATTATCTCTGTACCAGGTTTTGCGATTCTGGCCAGCTCAACTGCCAAATCGCCGGTGCCGGAGCAGAGGTCCATTACCCTCAATGGCCCCGATTCCATGCAAAGCGCGGCGGCTTTCTTTCGCCAACGCTGGTCCAGCCCCAATGTGAGCAAGCGGTTTAGAAGATCGTACCGGCCGGGTACCCGGGAAAACATCCGGTATAACGGTCGGTTATCGGCCTTGCAGATTGCAGTTTTATCGTTCGCGTTAATATCCATAACTGCCGGTGAATATATCCAGCCCATAAAGATTGGGCAAACGATTTAGTCTCTTTAAATAGAACATTAATTATTGACAAAAGATCATAAAAGGAGTTATTATGAACAGGATTGGGAGTTAAAAGGGAATTAATATTTGATAGTGGCTTTTGCGATTGGAAGCAATCATGTATCGGATTTCTCATCCGCCCCGCAAACCTAACTGGTGTAACGCCCATAATGGGCCATTAGATGATATGATTAACAAACCTTAAAAAGGAGGAATAATCATGCCCGGAAAGATCCTACAACTTAATTTCAAGTTTAACGTTACCAAAGCCGAGTACGAGGGTGCCGTATCGCCTCTGGCGGATAAATTCGCGGCCGTTGCCGGTCTCCGCTGGAAAATCTGGATCATGAATGAATCGAAAACCGAAGCCGGAGGTATTTATTTATTCGAGGACGAGGCTTCGTTGAAGACATTTCTGGAGGGTGAATTAGCCGCCGCCGTAAGCAATCATCCGGCCTTAAGCGATATGAGCGTAAAGGAGTTCGACATCATGGACGCCATAACCGCAATTACTCGCGGCCCGGTATAGAACTCTCAATATTCTAATAGTCTGATTTGAGGCATAGGGCCCCTATTTCCTTCCCCTTTTACCCTTGGGTTTGCTTTTGGCGGTTTTTTGAACTTTGGCCTTTTTCTGTTTCTTTTGCGCCTTGGCCTTCTTAAATTCACCGTTCATATTGGCGAAGCTCTTGCCCTGTTTTTTCATTCTGACAATTTTTTCGGGTGAGCAGTTGTATTTTTCGGCAAGGAACTTGAGGTTTACAAGGTTCACTATATCCGCGTCAGCCAGCTTGATCTCATGCCATTTCTTCTTCGGCCTTTTTTTAAAATTGCCCCAGGCTTTGCCGTAAGGCGGGCCGGGATCGGAGGCGAACCGAACGTAATAGACCTCCGATGTTAGCCAGTACTTATATGTAATATCCATCCAGGACAAGCCCTTGAGCCTGAGATCGGCGATTTCCAGTGGCGATACGGCGGCCCGGTTCGAGATGAAAAATACAACTGTCATTTCGTCATCGGGTAATGATCGCGCGCCGACCCTCTCGATCTCACGTTCCTTGACTCCGTAATAAGCGCCGATTGACAGGTGAAATTCCTTGATACCGTCCTGGTCGGCGGAAATGCCGATGTTGACGTCGGCGTTGGCGGTTATGGGTATTATGCACGCAAACAATACTGAAAGCGCGGCTACAATTAAAATTTTATGCATTTTTGATCTCCCTGTTTGATTTCCCCATATCATAATTAGTATCGGCAATTATAGCATACTTTCAAGATATTGGAATGCTAAAATACGGGAAACATGGCCGAAATAATGCCCGCGAACAAATTTAAAACTGCCATCGTTTTCACTACTATATGGGTATTGTCTTTTTTGGGAATAGCATATCTTCCGGAGTGCCGGGG
>CAZKYQ010000246.1:0-2426 GCA_964556975.1 uncultured Ignavibacteria bacterium | reverse complement strand
TAAAGACAAAAAAACGAAAACTTGGACGCGCCGTAGGTGGCTCGCCCTTGATTTGTCCTCTAAAGTCAATCCGATTCCTCGAAAAGAACTTCCATATATTTCTCCGAGAATTGTTGAAGAATACAAGAATCTTGGCGTAAGATCTCTTGGTAGAGATTTGGCCGTTTTGAATGGTATGGGATTGATAGAGGTACAAGATAATGCTTATAGGATAAAAAAAGAGTTAATTCTTGCGTTCCTGCCTCAAAAAATGAACTCTTGAATATGAAATGGTAATTACGGAAATATCACTCGATCGCCAGGGTGACCAAGTTCAATCAGCTGTTTTTTTAAATTAATCTGCATCATAGGCGGGCCGCAAACAAATGTAAAGGTATCTTCCGATGGCTTGAAAAGTTTCTCGCTCATTAATTCTTTATCAATACGTCTAATTCCCATTTTCCAATCGGGAGGAGCCTCATTCAAGAGATAAAATAAACTAAAGTTAGCAAAATCAGCGGCATATTTATCCAGTTCATCTTTTAGGATTATATCATCAGCCGTCTTGTTCGCATATAGCAGAGATATTTCCACGGGGAGGTTTCGTTTCAGGATTGACCTTATCATCGAAAGAAAAGGAGTGATCCCGGTTCCGCCCGCTACCATCCCGATTTTGCTCGCCATGCCGTTCTCGAAATGTCCGCCTGGTTGAGGGCCGCTGATTCCAACCGCATCTCCAATTTTTTGTTTTTCCATAAAACCTGATACTTTGCCGTCGGGATAATGCTTAATCACAAGTTCAAAATTTCGCTTTTTTTCGGGGATATTTGTAGGCGTATATGGCCGGAATTCTAATGGTTTATTAGAGTCAGGATATATTTTAATATGGTCGCCGGGCAGAAAATTGAAATCAACGCCATCCGGTATCGCGAACCTGAACTGGCTTGTGTCATGCGTGAGTTGTATCTTATCTAATATTTTATATCGCGTTATAATTACGTCTTTTTGGCCCATCGTTTATTTTCGCATTAAATAGGTTTTACCGAGTTTCAATTTACATTCAACTAATCTAAGTGCCGCAAACCTTGCGGAATACTCTCATAAAATTACCGCCAAGAATTTTCTTGATATTCTTAGCGGAATATCCTCGCGCCACAAGCTCTTTAGTAATATTGGGCAACATCGAACAGTCGTCAAGCCCTCTGGGAATCCGATGAACGCCGTCATAATCGGAGCCCAGACCAACATAATCCGGGCCGACAAGCCTTACGATGTAGTCTATATGGTCAAGCACGATTTCCATATTGATTTTCAGTGAATCAACTCTTCTCCCATGATCGGCAATGATGGGTCCCAAAGCTCTCATTTTTTCTTTATGATCAGTGTATAACTCTTCGATGGAATCTATTTCCGCTTTGTGTTCTTTTTTGAAAGCCTCGCTTAACTCGTTAAATTCCTTTGAGAGGTAGCCGGTGTAAAAGTTGATCCCGATAACCCCGCCGTTCGCGGCGATTGCACGGATCTGATTGTCTGTTAGGTTTCTATCATGCGGGCAAAGTTCGTATACACAGGAATGCGATGCTATGATCGGATCGGTTGATATTCGCAGGACTTCGTTAACAGCGTCGAGCGAAGCATGTGAAATATCGACAATCATCCCCAGCTCGTTCATCTTCCTGACAACATCCCGTCCGAAATCCGTAAGGCCGTTAAAGGCGGGCGTTGTATCGGCTGACGATATGCACCAGTCATTCGAGGCCGTATGGGTGAGAGTCATATACCGAACTCCCCGGCCGTAGAAATGCTGCAGGTTTGCCATATCGTTAGCTATAGCCACGCCGTTTTCTATCGCCAGGAACGCGGCGATTTTGCCGCCTTCAATTATTTCTTCCGCTTCCTTTGCGGTTTTACATATCGCGATTTTATCGGGATTGCGGCCGATTTGCGAGTCTAACGAATCAAGCATTTCGTCTACTTCGGATACGCAATTCTCAATAGGCGTTTTGGTATCGAGCCAGCAGGCAAAGACCTGAAGATCAACTCCGCCTTCTATGAGTCTGGGCAGGTCCATATGCCCGGTAGAGTCTCGTTTGGAGAAATCAAATCCATCCTCGATCATCCGGAGTACAGTATCGCTATGCAGGTCTGCCACAAGGGCCTCGCGGTGAAGCTTCAGAGGGTCATCTATTGACTGTGAACAGGACAAAATGCCTCCTATGATAATGCAAAAAAGCAGTGTCGTTTTTTTCATAAGCTCTTTATAGCAGGCTGTCGAACATAAATCAAGGCGAAAATGGGGAGATCCCGTAAACGGGAACGAAGTATTCATTTTTAGTTTTGTCAGGAATAATTCATTTAAATATTCTTGTTGGTCGTGGATTACATTGTTTTGCACTCTATTATAAATTTAATCTTTTTTCAGCGATGTGCACATATTTTTTCTCTTT
>CAZKYQ010000245.1:0-2435 GCA_964556975.1 uncultured Ignavibacteria bacterium | reverse complement strand
CATACGCGCCATGCTTTTTCAAGCGCGCAGGCGCGGCAACCTGAATCATGTTCGAAATGCCATCTTGGCCCCGATCATCCGCAGAAAGAGGTTTATGAGGAATCCAAGCATGGCAATGCATACTATACCAATATAGATAAAATGAATCTCGATTCCGACACATGGGTTGTTGGCCAGGACTACTACGAAGCCCCAACCTGCGCTACATGCCATATGTCCGCGACCCCCACAATGACCATGTCACATGATGTTGGCGAAAGATTGAGTTGGACATTGAGGCCGCCCATATCGAAACATAAAGATAACTGGCAGGCGAAGCGTGAGAAAATGCTCAACGTATGCACAAACTGCCACGGAAGAACATTTGCCGAAGGCCACTACTACCAATTCGACGGGCTTGTAAATCTTTATGACGAGAAATTCGCCAAGCCGGCAACAGAGATTATGAAGATTGTAAAAGAACAAAAACTTTTGGAGAACCCCGCCAGTTTCAGCAACAAGTTTGAATGGGTTTACTGGGAATTGTGGCATCACGAGGGCAGGCGCGCTCGTCATGGAGCGGCCATGATGGGGCCTGATTATACATGGTGGCATGGTATGTACGAAGTGGCACAGCACTTTTATTTCAAATTGATTCCCGAAGCCCGCAAATTCAAAAACGCCGAGCTTGACGCCTATCTCGATAACCTTTTGAACAACGACCCTATGCATAAATGGTTAAACAGCGATACCGGAGATTTGAAATCGGCAATCCGCTCCGGCAAAATGCAGGAGATATACAAAGACTTGTTTACGATTGAATAAGAAGTATTATCGCCCCTCAGAATGAAGCTTGCGACATCCTGGGGGTAAAAAATCTACTTGACAATCTGGTATCCCGGAACTATAATTCTGAAAATTTGCTTTAAATTAATCTCAAACCTCAGGAGGCTACAATGAGGATGTCAAATTTCTTAGTACTTTCGCTGGTTCTTCTGCTATCGGTACCAGTATTCGCCCAGCTGGACGATTTAATCGATGGTGAGTATTTCAGCCCACGGACCAATGATGTCCGCGCCAGGGCTATGGGCCGAACTGAAATTATCAATACCACGGGCAGTAACGCGATTTTCTGCAATCCGGCCAATATTGGAATGCTTCAGAACAAGACTTTTCAATGTGGCGGTCGGGTCTATACGGGAACCATGAATGATGAGGAGTACTGGGATTTTTACGACGATTTGACTTGGGAAGGAAAATATAAGTTTCATCCTAAGATTACACACCTCTCCTTCGCCATGCCGTATCAACCGCCAAACTCGGAATTGAAATTCGCATTTGGGATTGGTTACAATACATATCTTGATTTCGGAACTAAAACAAATACAGAATTTAAAGACCAGACAACTGGAGCATCATATACCAGAACTACGGATACAAAGGTAGGAGGCGGATTAAACACGCTCTCTCCGGCCGCGGCCATTAATATCGATGATAAATATTTTGTCGGTCTTGCTTTCCATAAATCGGTATTGGGAAAGACTACGGTTGAAAGTGAATATGATATAGATCCTGAACCGGGTGGCGTATATAGTTCTTTAGATACGGACCAAGGTAAAGTATCGGCCTCCTTTATCTCGCTGGGTGCCACCGGTAAATTAATGGCCGAATCTCAGTTAACCGTCGGCGTTATGTTTCGTTCCGGTTTCGAGCTTAAATTTGAGGATCTCGAATGGTCCAATGAGGAATCTGATGGCTCCAAGACCAGCGGCCAATATGATCCCGACAATTTCGATATTACGATACCGGCCTATATGGGATTAGGCGTTTCGTATCAAGCCTCACCGGTGCTTCTATTATCGGGTGAATATCAAACACGTCCCTATTCAGAGATTGAGGATGAAGATGGCGACAAGTTGGATTGGATCGATAACGGCGCCTGTTACCGGCTGGGCATGGAATATCAGTCCGGCTCAGTACCCATACGGCTCGGATTTTTCAGCGACGCCATACTTGAGGTTGATTGGGATAATAACGGCAATTCTGAAGATAAACCGAAATCTCTAAGCGGACTTACGGGTGGAATAGGCTTCGGATCCGGAAACACAACTTTTGATATCTTTGGCGAGTACGCCTTCTGGGGCCGCGAAGCTTATGGCGGTCCAAACACCGCCAAATACGAATACAAAGAGAAATTGTTCTCTTTCGGGGTAACCGTGTCCAGCTCTTTCAAATAGGGCGAGATATTTTACCTGAGACATCAGCTTTTTGGGGGGAAGGCGGAATTTGCGTGGCGTCAGGCGGCCGCTCACCTGGCGCCTTTTTTGTGAAACGGAAACAGGCATGTTATCGGCATGTCAGCAGTCGTTTAGCGAAATCTGTTCTCCCTACTCCCCCGCATCCCCCAGCCTTGCCTTCACCCATTCTTCGCCGAGAATTGCTTCCGCCTCGCGGTC
>CAZKYQ010000244.1:0-2465 GCA_964556975.1 uncultured Ignavibacteria bacterium | reverse complement strand
TAACGAATTGGAAAACAAAGATCGACGCATTGCCGACACAGTTCAGCAACGCGGCGTTGGCAGCCGCAAAGCTATTAGAACCCGAAACTCAGACGGTTAAACTTACCAGCGGCACCCTGAAAACCGAAGATGATGTCAGAAACTGGATCGCGGATGTTGAGGAAAATCTTCTTGATAAGATACAGGACGGCCCTATTGTGATTTCATAAGGATGAAGGATTTTGGAAGGATGAAGGATGAAGGCGGAAGGATGAAGGCGGAAGGATGAAGGATTGATTCATCGGGTCAACCGTGAGTCCGGGAGTATGGTATTGACCTTTAGGCCGTCAATTCTGGAGAAATGGCGCAGATTACCTGTAACCAGTTCAATATCATGGTAAACCGCGGTGGCGGCAATTTGAATATCCGCATCCGGCAGAATGTTTCCGGATTCTTCCAGGCGGGCCCGGATTTGCCCGAAAACTTTTGCGGTGGCAACATCATAGGGCAAGACAATCACTGCGGGAAGAACCCGCTGTTCTATATTTTTAAGGTGGTGTTCCCGTGCGCCGGAGCGGTAGGCGCCTCTGTATAATTCGCCGATCACAACCGCACTGGTAAATTGATCTTCCCGTGGTACGCTCAAGAGCCATTGGATATATTGAACCGCGGGATGGGGCCGCAATAGTTCGGAAATTGCGTCGGTGTCAAAAAGAAAGGCCATGGTTACGGATCAAGCGGCGGTATTTCGCGTTGCCCGAACCGATGCGATTCATTCAGAATTCGCACCAGTTCATCGGAACCTTCCCATCCGCCGGCGAGACTTGCAAGGCCTCCTTCCGGGCCGGCTTTTCGAAGCCGGTCAAGGCGGTGGAGATCGCCGGCGCGAACGAGGGCGGCTACGGGCTTACCGTGTCGGGTAATCAGCACGGATGAACCTGCTTCAACTGCACGAATGCAATCTGACAGGGTTGCTTTTGCTTTGGCGATTGATACACTTTTATTCATTTCAGGCCTCCGGATATGGTCAATATGATCATAATGACTAAAATATAAATTGTCAAGAATTATGGCAGCCGCGAAGGTTTTGGAAGGATGAAGGATTTTGGAAGAATTAATGATGAAAGATGAATGATGAAGGATGAGGGATGAACAATTTGTTTGAAAAATCGGATATATCATCACAAATACTACTGTACAAGAAAGAAGACGGGTATAGCCGAATCGAGGTCAGGCTGGGAAATGAAACTGTTTGGCTTTCGCAGGGCTTGATGGCGGAACTTTTCCAAACCACTAAGCAAAACATTAGCCTATACATTCACAACATATTTAAAGAAGGTGAATTGGATCAACATTCGCTTGTAAAGGAATACTTGACAACTGCCAGCGACGGGAAACATTACCAAATTGTCAGTTGGTACCTTGACTTCGCCGACTTCCAGACTAAGGGTCGTAAGCCACTGTAAAGGTTAGAGACTATGAGGTTTATAAAATATCTCGACATTGAAAATAGTTATCGCAAAAAGTTTCTCGATATTGTTGTTGCGGAAAAATTAGACAAAGGCGAATTTGTTGTTCAGGAAAAGGCGCATGGCGCCAATCTTTCTTTCTGGTATGACGGAAAGAATCTGAAATCTGCCAAGAGGAGCGGTTTTATAGAGGATAACTTTTATGACTATAAACCGGTTGAAGCCAAAAACAGGGCAAGAGTTAAAAAGCTCTATGCGATTTTAAAGAAGGAAGGCTGCGACTTTAGTGAGTTGGCTGTATATGGCGAATTAGTCGGCGGAACATATCCTCACAAGGACGTGGAAAAGGATACTTCTGCCACAAGAATTCAGAAAGGTATTTTTTACACGCCGCACAACGAATTCTATGCCATCGATGCGGCGATAGACGGCCAATTGCTCGATGTCGATAAGTTCAACCAAGTCATGGAGAAGGCCGGTTTTCTGTATGCAAAAACGATTTTCAGGGGTACGTTTGAAGAATGCTTGAAATATTCAAACAGCTTTCCTTCTCAGATTTCCGTATGGCTGGGTCTTCCCGAACTCGAAGATAACATATGTGAAGGCGTTGTGATAAAACCGGTAATTCCCAAATTTCTCAGTGATACAACGAGAGTAATTCTTAAAAACAAGAATGAGAAATGGGCGGAAAAAGCAAAGGCAAGAGATAGGCCAAAAAAGGCTCAGATGACATTGTCTGCAAAAGGCGAGGAACTATTTAACGAGATGGGGAGTCTTATCACAGAAAACCGACTTCGCAACGTATTATCAAAAATCGGGCCGATTGGGCAAAAGGAATTCGGTAAACTCATACAACTTTTTTCAAAAGATATACTTGAAGATTTTTTCAAAGACCACCTCGAGGAATATAATGGACTTGCAAAAAAGGAGCAGAAGCAATTGACACGCAGACTGAGTCAGAAATGCGCGGAGATGATACGCCTTAATTTCATGAACATCGTTGATGGAGAATTTTAG
>CAZKYQ010000243.1:0-2491 GCA_964556975.1 uncultured Ignavibacteria bacterium | reverse complement strand
CGTTTTTGTGAATGAATGGAATGAACCGGCCCGCGCGCCCGTCGGCTTTCTGCGTGAATCGCCCTGGCGAGCACTTCTTTACCGTTTCCCGATTCGCCTGTATAAGCACCGTAACGTCCGATGCCGCGGCTTTAGCGGCGAGTTGTTTTATTTTAAAAATTGCTGGCGAATTCCCAATAAACGAATCAAAGCCTGATAACAGGCTTTTCTTTAGCGATATGTTTTGTTTTTTTAACTTCTTATTATCAACCGCTTTTTTAATTGCGATTTTTATCTCTTCAATTTTGAACGGTTTTGTGATATAATCGTTGGCGCCTTTTTTCAAGGCCTCTACCGCTGTGTCAATAGACCCGAATGCGGTCATTACAATAACCTCTATTTCAGGGTCGATTTTATGCGCCTTGGCTAACAAATCCAATCCGGACATCTCAGGCATCATCAGGTCGGTTATCATTAGGTCGTACCGGCTTTTTGTGTCTTTCTGGGCATTCGTAAGGCCTTTGAGCGCATCTTGAGCGGATGTTTCGATAGTAACCTTATACCCTTCTTTATCCAGCATTATTCTCATGAATTCGCACATGCTGGCTTCATCATCTATCACAAGTATTTTAGGATTATTAGACATATTTTTCTCTGACATAATTAAACCTATTATAGAAATCGGATTAGCGGTTAGTATGCTTTAAATCTATTTTACTTTTTTGTATGTTT
Organism: uncultured Ignavibacteria bacterium; assembly: GCA_964556975.1. GTDB lineage: Bacteria > Zixibacteria > MSB-5A5 > UBA10806 > UBA10806. The sequence goes on along the minus strand of CAZKYQ010000243.1, from coordinate 1,780 downwards.
TTATCGGATATTTTCCGGTAAAACAAGCAGTACAGAATTCGTCTTGTGGCAGAGCGCGCAATGCCAACATGCCTTCCAAAGACAAGTATCCGATAGAATCAGCGCCCAAATATCGTTTTATTGCGGATACTGATCTGCTTGAGGCCAGAAGTTCCTTTTTTGTTGGCATATCGATGCCATAAAAGCAGGGACTAATAATCGGCGGCGATGACAACCTAATATGGACTTCCTTCGCGCCTCCCTCCCGCAATATTGCTACAAGTTTTTTGGAGGTAGTACCCCGCACAAGAGAATCATCAACCACTATAATCTTTTTTTTATTAATAACGCCGCGAACTATGTTGAATTTTTTTCTAACTTCAAGATTTCTGATTTTTTGTTCCGGTTGTATAAATGTCCTTCCAACATAATGGTTGCGAATAAAGCCTATATCATATCTGATGCCCGACTCCTCAGAATAGCCCAAGGCCGCCGTATTTGAGCTGTCGGGAACAGAAATTACAATGTCAGCATCGACAGGATGTTCTATCGCCAATTGGCGTCCCAGCCTGCGCCGAACTTTATCGACATTTATTCCATAAATCATAGAATCCGGGCGGGAGAAATAGATAAATTCGAAAATACAGAAGGCATGTTTCCGCTTTTTCAGGATATCGTAGCTTTTGGGGCCGTTGCCATTTATGACAACAATCTCACCCGGTTTAATGTCGCGGATATAGCGGGCGCCTATCATATCAAAGGCGCAAGTCTCGGACGCGACAACCCAGGCCGAGCGTCTCTTACCAAGAGCAAGCGGCCTGACTCCAGAAGGATCTCTTGCGGCGACTAATTGTTTGGGAGTTAAAAGAACCATGCTTGAGGCCCCTTCCATTTTATCTAAGGCCTCCGCCAAAGCCAGTTCAATCCGCTTTTTCCGCGATTTTGCCATAAGATGCAATATCGCCTCGGTATCCGACGATGAACGAAATATCGAGCCTTTTTTTTCAAGATATTTGCGTACCGTTTTATAATTAGTGAAATTGCCATTATGAGCCAACGCAAGATGTCCTCGTTGGTAATTAATGATCAAAGGCTGAATATTTTCAGAAGATGATTCTCCAGTTGTGGAATACCTGTTATGGCCAATCGCTGAGAATCCTTTGAGGCCTGATAAATCCGATTCTGATGAGAATACGTCGTTTACAAGCCCCATTCCTTTTTTATGATGAAATGAACCGTTCTCAGCCGAAACAATCCCAGCGGATTCCTGGCCCCTGTGTTGAAGACCGTAAAGACCTAAATATGTTAGATTGCTGGCGTTTCTCGCCCCATAAATCCCAAAAACACCGCATTTATCTTTAATCACTGAATTTCACCAATTTAAGAGCCAAGTCCTGTTAGCCGATAAATGAAAAAGAGCCATTTTTCGGCGGAAAACTTGAATCATATTGACCATTTCCGGTCATGTCAAGTATATTATTGGAGTTGGATTTCTTAGGGTTAAAAAGCAAAAGGCAGTGAATTGAAAAGTTCGATTGTAACTTTAAAAGACATCGGCAAAGCCCGAATCGGGACTATTGCAGAGGTTTGCGGAAAAGCGCTTATGTCGGCTTCAGCTTCTCTTGGCCCTCACATTCACCTACATTTTGGAGGCGTCGAGCGCGACAGATCGTGATGTGTGCGCCCGGCGGTCGTGGGGACCGCCTTTTTTTCTCTGGTCGTCGTTTCACCCTCCCCCCCCCCCGCCCGCCGAGCCGCCACCGGCCGGAATCCCGGCGCCTCCCGCAGGGGCGCCACCGCC
>CAZKYQ010000242.1:0-2500 GCA_964556975.1 uncultured Ignavibacteria bacterium | reverse complement strand
CCAATGTCAAAGTCCCGTGGGCTTGAAGCAGAAAAGCATCGTATCTATCGATATATGCCCTCAGAGTAAGCAAAAGTCCGTCTGTTCCCGGTGTAGCGTATCTTACCAACGGGGCCGCGCCCAGTGTCGCCACGAACTCAGGCAGTATCGCTTTATTGAAAGATACGCCTGACAGAGAAAAGGCTGTCGCGAATTGAGGATGAGTATGGCATATTGAATGGACATCGGGGCGCCATTTATAAGCAGAAACATGAAGCCTGCTTTCCGATGACGGCTCGTGCTTGCCCTCGATTTTTACGCCATCCGAATCGCAGATTATAACATCATCATCGGATAAAAACCCCTTGTTTATTCCCCTCGGCGTTATCATAATTCTACCGTCCGAAAGCCTGATCGACACATTGCCCTCGGTTCCGCAGATATAATTTTTATCATATAGCCTTTTGCAGAACCTAGTTATTTCAGAGGCCCCGAATTCAGTGTCGTCTTGCTTATTTCCCATAGCCAAGCCTGAAAAAAATAGGATTAATGATTACCGCCCCTTGCTTCGTCATCGATTAAAACAGCAGTCGCGATGGCATAATCCTTAGAATGCGAAAGAGAAATTAAGACGTTTTTATCGCCAATATGATCGCGAATTGCCTTGCCCAGCCTGACTTTCGGCTGGCCGCCGGGGTCGTTTACGACCTCTACCGATTTCCATTTGACGCCTTCGGCAAAACCGGTCCCGATGGCCTTAAAAACAGCCTCTTTTACCGCAAACCTTCCGGCGAAAGAGAGCATAGGATTTATCTTTGAACGACAATAATGGATTTCCCAAGGGGTGAAGACCCTTTCGGTGAAGCTTTCGCCATAGCGGTTTATCGCTTCCTCGATGCGGGAAATCTCAACAATATCAACACCTAACGCCTTTATCATATTTGCACCGACCGAATATAGCCATAGCCTAAATAAATGTCAAAGGTATAGTGGATTTGGTTTTATGTGATTAATTAATAAACGGTTAGCGAGTCATCGCTCTTAAAAATGATGATCTCAAAGTGTCTCCGATTAGAGCCTTCTTAACGGGAGATAGTTTTAGAAAAGCCCCGACGAATCCCCGCATGAATTTGTGCGTGATATCCTGCGGATTATTAAACATAAGGTTTTGTAAAGTTCCGTGCTCAAGGGACTGCAAAATTACCCGTTCAAATGTGTTTTCAGGATGTAAAACCCGCCGCTTACGTTTATTAAGCCTCATGGATTCAGCCGGGCAATCCAAGGCACAAACCCCGCAGCCCATGCAAAGCGATTCATTTACTTGCGGCGGCCCTTCGGATTGAGACTCAACCGCGTCTATGGGACACGCCTCCACACAGTTTCCGCATTCGGTGCAGGACTCGGGGTCGTTTCCGGCAATGTAATTTGATGTTACAACCGAGTTTGGGTAGCCAAACTTGCTGATTCCCAAAAGAACGTTGCAACAGCATCCGCAGCAATGGCATATAAATGAAACGTTGTTTTTGACATTATCGGCGTTGAGGACAAGCCGCATTTCCTTTGACCGCTCAAGATTTTCCAGCATTTCAGTTTTCGAGACCTCTTTGGAAAATCCATGCCTGATCATATAGTCGGCGGATTGTCCGAATGTCGAGCAGTTCTCCAAAGGCACATCGCATTCTTTCTCGCCGGAATGCAGTTTCTCATGGCGACAGGAGCATATTCCCACGGCAAATTTTTTTGAGTCTTCAATTATCGCGGAGGCTTTTTCATAATCGAGGATTTCCACATAGCCCGTTTCCGCGATCGTTCCCTCATGCGGCAATGCTCGAAGCGGAGACACCTTTTCGCCTTTTGACAGGTTGGCTTTGTAAAAATCGTCATTCGACTGCAAATAGGAATGAAACAATTTCCCCCATTCTTTGGAGTTCAGCTCGCCTCGCGTTCTCATCATGGTAAACTCGAAAATCCCGACAATCAGCGGTGAAAGCATGTATTGGAAACCGCCTATTCCGGCGACATCAATAACGAGGCCCTTTTCGCTCAGGCCGTCGAGGATTCTCCGCAGTTTGGCTTTATCGATCTTTGTGATTCTCGTAATTTCCTTGAGAGAGCACATCCCATAAGGCATTTTTATAACAACTTCGGCCTCTTCCGCGGTGTATAGCTCTTTTAGTATCTGATAAAATGTTTCATTCCAGGGGGCGCGCGCAATCAGGCCATCGATTTTTTTGCCGAGTTTTCTGAATAAATCTTTGCCGGCCAAATGTCCCATTTTTCACTCCTTGAAAAAAACCATTCAGGTGCTTTTTATAATAGGAATAAATATGAGCGGAAGTCAAGCGACTATACCAAGCCATGCTTATGCCAAAAGCTTTAGCATGCCACCTTCTTGGATCCACTCGCCATGTTATACCGGACTTGATCCGGCATCCAGAAGCCCGCCCTATTGGATTCCCGACAGAAATTTCGGGAATGACAATCCCTTTATTGGTGTTCCGTCGGATCGTAGCCAACATGC
>CAZKYQ010000241.1:0-2526 GCA_964556975.1 uncultured Ignavibacteria bacterium | reverse complement strand
TGACGCCCGGGGAGGTCACCGAAGAGGTGATAACGTCCGGCTTGCGCGGCAGGGGAGGGGCCGGTTTCCCGGCAGGCAGAAAGTGGTCTTTCCTGCCCAAAGACAACAAAAAACCGGTTTATCTAACGGTTAACGCGGATGAGTCGGAACCGGGTACTTTCAAGGACAGGGAATTGATCGACCGGGATCCTCATCTTGTTATCGAGGGGACCTTGATTACGGCTTATGCGATAAAATGTAAAAAAGCGTTTATATATATAAGAGCGGAATTCGCCTTCGGCGCGCGTCAGCTAAACAGGGCAATAGATGAGGCCAGGGCGAAGGGATTTATCGGAGAAAATATTTTTGGCAAGGGTATAGATATTGATATCATTGTTCACCGCGGGGGCGGCGCATATATATGCGGAGAGGAAACAGCCCTTCTGACGTCGCTGGAAGGCGGCAGAGGACATCCTCGGGTCAAACCTCCGTTTCCGGCGATTGCTGGTCTTTATGGAGCGCCGACCATTATTAACAATGTTGAAACGCTTGCTAATATTCCATCTATAATTGAAAAGGGCGGAAAGTGGTATGCGTCCATAGGTACCGAAAAATCGACCGGCACAAAAATATTCTGTCTTTCGGGACATATTAACAAACCCGGCAATTATGAGCTTCCCATGGGGATTTCCTTGAGGGAATTGATATATGAATATGGCGGCGGCATTCAAGAAGGGCGCAACTTAAAGGCTGTCATTCCCGGAGGCTCGTCTGTTCCAATTCTTACCGCGGATAAAATTGACGTTCGCATGGATTATGAATCATTGGCCGAGGCCGGAACTATGCTTGGTTCCGCCGCGGTAATAGTAATTGACGAGACTACCTGCATGGTAAAGGCCGCTTTGAATATGATGAGGTTTTATCAGCATGAATCTTGCGGGCAATGCACGCCTTGCCGCCAGGGCACGTACTGGCTGCTACGGATACTTTATCGAATTGAACATGGCGAAGGCACGATGGAAGACCTCGACAGGATGTTGCGCATTTGCGATAACATTGATGGCAACACAATTTGTCCTCTTGGGGATGCGGCCACGCCATGCGTCAGATCGACGCTTCAGCATTTCCGGGATGAGTATGAATATCATATTGAAAATAAAAAATGCATGGTCAACATGGGGCCGAGGTTCAACTGAAAATGGCTGATAATATTACCGTAACAATAAACAATCAGACGATTGATATCCCGCCGGGAACTCTCATTATCGAAGCCGCTAAAAAACTTGGCGTCCATATTCCTACATTCTGTTATGATGACCGATTGAAGCCTGTGGGAGCGTGCAGAATGTGCCTGGTTGAAATTGAGAAAATGCCCAAGCTGATCGCATCGTGCGCGACTCCTGTTGCGCCTAATATGGTAATTCATACTGAATCGGAAAAAGTAATCAAGGCCCGAAAAGGTATCCTTGAATTTCAACTTATAAATCACCCGCTGGATTGCCCCACGTGCGATAAAGGCGGGGAGTGCCCGTTGCAGGATAACACATATCTTTACGGCCCCGAAAAGTCTGAGTACAAGGAAGATAAAATCCGGTTTGTAAACGAGGAAACCAACCAGAAATTTGACGATGTTTCCCTTGGTCCTGAAATTATATTTAACGGAAACCGATGTATAATGTGTTTTAAGTGCGTTCGAATAGTGAGGGACCTCGCGGGCGAAGCTGATCTTGGCGTTTTTGAACGAGGTTCATCATCGTTTATTGATATTATTAAAGGGTTGGAATTCGCCGATGAATTTTCTGGCAATACGGTTGAGTATTGCCCGGTTGGAGCTTTGACTTCTCGGTCGTTCAGATATAAGATTCGCGATTGGCTCTTAAAAAAGGCTCCTTCGGTATGTAATCTTTGTCCTGTCGGCTGTAATATGAATATCGAATGGTCTAACGACAAAGTATATCGACACATGGCCCGGCGTAATGATAAGGTAGATAGCGGCTGGCTTTGCGACCGGGGACGTTACGGATTTGATATTTCCGAAAATGAAAGCCGATTATACAAGACCCATATACGCAGAGGCGCCAATCTTGAGGCCTGCAGCTGGGAAGAAGCCACTGCTTTTGTAGCCAACCATCTACAAAAAGCAATTGACGAAAATAAGGGAACGGAAGTAGCCGCTGTCGGTTCTGCCATGTTGTCCAATGAGGAAGCGTATTCTATTAGAAAGTTCTTTAGTGAGGTTGTTAAGACTGAATCCGTCGATTTCCAGACAAACATTGGCGAGCCTCTGGATAGGGATTTTATAGGCTTTGTGGGCTTAGATGGAGAAATTTCTGACATTGACAATGATGATCTTTTTATAATTGTAGGTTGTGATCCCGCGAATGAAATACCTGTAGCGTCTTTGAAAATTAGAAATGCCATTTCCAAAAAAGGCGCGAAAGCCGTTTTTATAGGTTCCAGCGGCAAAAAACTCGGGTATTTTCCGGTAACGAATATCCGTATCTCTCATGGTTCCGAAACGTTTGCGTTAAATTATCTTTGCTCGCG
>CAZKYQ010000240.1:0-2548 GCA_964556975.1 uncultured Ignavibacteria bacterium | reverse complement strand
AAATAGAAATATATCGATAAAATCTGCGGGGAGACAAGTCCATACGGATCCGTAGGACTCCCCGCCTACAGCCCCCCTCCCCCTTCCTTGGATTCCCGATCATACAGATCCGTATGGATCAGCAATTTCGGGAATGACAGGAGAATAATAGGTCGTTGGAGTGGCATGCTTTTGCCTTTGGTATAAGCATGAGCGAGGGCATAAAACATGCTCATTCGACTTCATCGAAAGAGCATGCCACCCGGAAAAGCATGCTAAACTCTGTTTATTCCACATTTTACGCCTTTTTCAAGATTTGATATTGACATCTACAATCTGTTTTTTTAATTTGCAAATCTGTATATTATTGTTCGCGAAGATGTGACGGAGGATAAATGAAAGAGTTCCCGATAGAGAAGATCAGAAATATCGCGCTGGTTGGCCATGGCGGCACAGGTAAAACGTCGCTTCTGGAAGCGGCGTTGTATGCGGCTAAAGTAACGTCCCGAATGGGAGTCGTCGATGACGGCACGACAACATCGGATTACACCGAGGACGAAATATCACGGAAAATTTCCATAGGGTTGTCGCTTGCGCACCTCGAATGGAAAGGCCATAAAATAAACTTAATCGATATTCCCGGCTACGCCGATTTTTGCGGCGAAATGTTTGCCGGACTAAGCGCCGCCGATCTCGCGTTAATTGTTGTAAATGGTGTTTCCGGATCGGAAGTCGGCACCGACACTACTTGGCGGGAGACATCAAAAAGTTCCACTCCAACAGGGTTTTTCATAAACCGAATGGACAAAGAACACGCTGATTTCAGCAAAGCAGTAGGTCAGATCCAGTCGCATTACGACACTCATGCCGTACCGGTTACAATGGCCTGGGGCGGGGGAACGTCCTTTAAGGGAATAATCGATATTCTCACGATGAAAGCCTATACATTCGAAAAATCCGGCGAAACCAAAGAGCAGGACATTCCCAACGATCTAAAGGCCGAGGTTGAAAGTAATAGAGAAAAACTTATCGAAGCCGCCGCCGAGTCCGATGACGCCCTTTTGGAAAAGTTTTTTGAGGCCGGCAAGTTAACTTCGGAAGAACTCACAAAGGGGTTGGCCAAAGGTATTGCGGAAGCAAAGATATTTCCGATATTTGCCGGGGCCGCTACCGATAATGCCGGCACTTCATTATTCCTGGACTTCGCCATAAATTATTTTCCCGCCCCAAATTACCTTGGTGAAAAAATCGGCTTCAAGCCGGGGACCGAAGAAATAGTCAGGAAGAAAATCTCCGCGGATGAATCCAATTCTCTTTATATCTTTAAAACGATTTCCGAGCCGCATGTCGGGGAGCTTTCTTTCTTTAAGGTTTTTTCAGGGACCATATCCAGCGGCGTGGATCTTCAAAATGTTAACAGCGAAGCAGGAGAACGCATTGGTCAGATTTTCCTGATGAACGGCAAAGACCGCAAGGAAATATCGACTATATCCGCCGGGGACATCGGCGCGCTGGTGAAATTGAAAAATACGCAGTCCGGCCACACGTTGTGCGATAAAAAATCGCAGATCTATTATGAACCTGCTTTTGTGCCGGCTCCGGTTATACGCATGGCTATACAAGCAAAAACCAAAGGCGACGAGGATAAAATCGGCAGCGGACTGGCCCGCCTGAGGGAAGAGGACCCATCGTTTCAGGTGGTTGTCGACGGCGAAATAAGGCAGACAATCATTTCCGGCCAGGGCGAGCTTCATCTTGATGTTACCGTTGATAAGCTGAAAAGAAAATTTGGCGTTGAGGTCGAGCTGGACAAGCCCAGCATACCATATCGCGAGACTATCCGCAAAAAAATTGAAATTCAAGGCAAGTATAAAAAACAGAGCGGAGGCCGCGGCCAGTTCGGGGATTGCCATCTGAAGCTCGAACCAATGCCGAGAGGCAGCGGGTTTGAATTCGTGAACAAGGTCGTTGGCGGCGTTATTCCAACTAAGTTTATACCGTCGGTTGAAAAAGGCGTAAAGGAAGCAATGGAAAACGGAGGCCAATCAGGAAGCCGCGTAGTAGATGTAAGAGTCACCGTATTTTTTGGCTCCTACCATTCCGTTGATTCGTCCGATATGGCCTTTAAGGTCGCCGGGTCGATGGCGTTCAAGGACGGTTTCCTTAAAGCCGATCCATATATACTTGAGCCGGTGTATGCTGTTGAGATCCTTGTTCCCGAAGAATACATGGGTGATGTTATGGGAGATATTTCTTCCAAGCGCGGCAAGATTCTTGGCATGGAACCGGAAGGCCGCAACCAGAGGATTAAAGCCCATGTGCCTCTTGCGGAACTTTATAAATATTCGACAACTTTGAGGTCTTTCACTCAGGGCCGGGGAATACATACGCGCGAATTTTCTCATTACGAAGAGGTCCCCAGGGAAGTTGCCGAGAAGGTTATCGCGGAGTCCAAAAAGGCCAAAGAGGAAGACGATAAGTAGTATCAAAACAATTTGATACAAGCCCCCCTCCATTAATGCGGCGGGGGCTTCCGAGCGCAACGTAGTTGTAGGGTCCTATTGGGACC
>CAZKYQ010000239.1:0-2552 GCA_964556975.1 uncultured Ignavibacteria bacterium | reverse complement strand
AATATGATAGGATATATTTTAATAAAAAAACCCGCCCCAAAGGGCGGCTTTAGAATTTTAGATATTGTGAAGGCTTAGAAAGTATATTTCAGTCCTAAGCAGCCATTATTTAAGGCTTTATCGATTATGTCCTCGCCCCAGCCCTTGGGAAAATCAACATATCTTCCCTCGGCAAAGAATATAACATGCTGGTTGAATTGAAAATCAACGCCTGCGCCGCCCGATACCGCAAAGTAGGAATTAATATACTGTGGTATTAATTCGACGCCGACAAACTCGATATCCTCTTCTTTTTTAAAGTCCAGAAAATATCCGCCTACGCCTCCAATAATATAAGTGGAAAGTTTTGGCGAAATATCCCAAACTCTGAATTTTTCAAAAAAACCTGTTCCCAACCCCGAATAGCGATTTTCAAATCCGCCCACAGTATATACGGACGTCCACTTGTCTATTTCTAATTGAGTGGTAAATCTGGAATCAGGATCTCCAAGCGAAGCAATAAAGCCTAACCCGATTGTACTTTCGATATCTTCTCCGGGAACGACAGCAGTGCCCCTTAAACCTATTCCAAGGTGCCAGTATTCAGCCGCAGTCACAGATCCCGTTATTAAAAGAACCAAAACCACGCCGAGGATTTTTTTCATCGATCTCTCCTTTTGCCGCAGTTATTCAAAATTTTCGTTGGCTAATATATAATATTGAATCAAAAAGGGCAAGAATGTATGTAAATTTAATGAAAATAATTTTTTGCTGAATTTTATCTTTGAACCGGGAATTATCCGTTATTGTGAAAAAAAAGAAGTATTCTTGCCTATAAAAGCCGTCTGAGCGCTATTTTCTCTTTAGTTTATCTATGCGAAAGAGCTTTTTAAAAAAGAGTTTCCATACCCCGAATACGGCCTCAAAGATGATTTTTTTATTCATTTTGGAAGTGCCGGCTGTTCGATCAATAAAAAGAATTGGTATTTCGGCTATACGAAAGCCCGCGCGCCAGACATAAAAATCCATTTCAATTTGAAACCCGTAGCCATTGGATTTGATTTTAGATAAGTCCAGCCACTCAAGAACTTCCCTTCTGAAACACTTAAATCCGCCCGTAGGATCATTTACGGGCATGCCGGTGATGATACGAACATAAATCGAAGCGAAATAGGAAAGCAAAAGCCTTGATATGGGCCAGTTGACTATTGAAATTCCATTGACATATCTTGAGCCGATAACCAAATCATTCTCTTTAATCGCCTCTCTGAAATCCTTGAGATATTTGGGGTCATGAGAAAAATCAGCGTCCATTTCCATTAAATATCCAATGTGAGGAAGTTTCAAGCCGTATCCAAAACCATCTATATAGGCTGTGCCCAGCCCAAGCTTCCCGGGCCTCTGTAATAAATGAATTTTCGGATTGTCTTTTTTCAGCCTCTCGACAATCTCAGATGTGCCGTCAGGCGAGTTATCGTCGATAATCAGGACCTCCAGATCATCGCCTTGCGCCAAAACCTCGGTAATTATGTTCTCAATATTCTCTTTTTCATTATATGTTGGAATGCAAATTAAGATGTTCATCTAAGCCTCGCCGAAAAAAGGTAACACAATCCTCCAAATCCCACAACACTCCAATAACTAATTAATCGGTCGGTAATTGTCAATGCTCCAGCCAGATCGGGAGATATTCCGGATAACGACAAAATTTTTAACATGAGCAGTTCCACTATCCCCAATCCCGCCGGCGAAATCGGAACAGCCATTAAGATTAAGGAAGCCTGCGAAACAAAAAGCGCCATGAGAAAACCGGCGTCGACACCGAATGCCAAAAAAACGAAATAAAGCCTCAAAGCTTCACACAGCCAAATAAGTATCGTTGCCCCCAGAATGACCGGCAATTGCGCCGGATATTTGAAAAGGCCCTTGTGAAACCGCTCCAGTTTATCTTTGATTTTTTCGGGCGCGAATTTAACGAGATACGGAAGCCCCCTCAAAGACGCTATAAAAAAAACAAGGATCAGCAGGACGGCCATGAACCCGAAAACTAGATAATCGCCTTCCCGCGTGCCGGATATTACCGACCAGTAAAAGGTCCCTGAAAAAATTACAAGTATGGATATCACGACAAGATCGAATACCCGTTCTGAGAAAAACACGCCCAGGGACATTGACATTGAAACAGACTGGTTTTTTTTCGCCAGATACGCCCTGTAAAGGTCCCCCATTCTCGCGGGCAGAATGGCGTTAGCGAACATTGAGAGATAGTAGTAATGTGTTAGAGGACGGTAGCTTATGTTATGCCCGACAGGTTTGAGTTGCAGGCGCCACCGCAAGCCCCTGATTGGAATAGAAATATAATAAAATATCGCGCCTAATAAAACAAAATGCCATTTGGCCTCAGAAAGAGTCTCGATGGCCGATTGAAAATTGAAATTTTTAAAAAAGTAATAAAATATTATACCGCCGACCGCGAACCCGCTTAATGTCCGAAGGCTAAAGAGGTTTTTTTTAAGATTTAATCGTTCGTTTTCCATCACTGCTCCCGATAATAGAAGACGCCAATATATATG
>CAZKYQ010000238.1:0-2566 GCA_964556975.1 uncultured Ignavibacteria bacterium | reverse complement strand
TGACCCGAAGTCGGGAGCAATTTTGAATTTATCGTGAATTTGTTTCAGGTTCAATTTCTTCCTCCATTATTATAAGATTTGATTATAAAATATAATGCACTTTTGTGCAAGTGTTTTTAGGCGCGCGTGGCAATTTTAACGTTTTTCGCTAATTTCATTTATTATCAATAGGTTATGGGGAAACAGAATTCTCTTGCATAATTATTTTGGGGTCAATATTATAAAATAAAGCTAAGGAGGAGTAATGAAACGAGTCTCATTTGTTTTTCTATTGTTTGCTTTTTGTTTCTTGATTTTTTCAACATTTGTATGCGGTGATTCAACACCCAAAGACAGCGAATTAGCGGCGGTAACCAGACACATAGCCGATAATTTTGTTAAAGAACTGAAATCCGAACTTGTAGCCGCGTTGGGGGATTCTGCCGGAACAATTGGCGCGATTAGAATTTGCGCGGAAAGAGCTCCTGAAATTTCCGCTCAATATTCAAGCATTCAGGGCTTGACTGTTAAACGAACCAGCAAGAGATATCGCAACCCTAATAATGCCCCCGACGAATACGAAATGAAAACCCTCGAAATGCTTGAAAGCAGGCCGGCATTCGGAAGCAAGGACCATTTTGAATGGGAAATAAAAGATGGCGTCAAAACATTCAGGTTTGTAAGAGCAATCAAGACGTCGTCGGCTTGTTTAAAATGCCATGGAGACCCAAAAAAAATCGACCCTGAAGTACTGGCAGCAATTAGCGAAAAATATGAAAATGACCAAGCTACCGGTTTCGGACTGGGTGATCTCAGAGGAATATTAACGGTTTCACTAAAATGGCCGGAAGGAAGAGCGGTTTACGATTCGATAAGCGCTGAGCTATAATCTATTTTAAGCTCGGCCCTCTTTTCCCGAACTTTCTTGTTCGGGTCTTGTAAATGATATTAAACGGCGTTGGCATTCTGATGCTGTTATCTTCGTCATTAAAAGTTTCATCGCTTTTTTTAACATGAAACAATTCGCCGCCTAATGCTTTCATATTTAAGGATGACAAGAATATTCCCATAAACTCATTGATGCTATTCTCCGTTTTTCTTTTAAAGATTCGAGCCATCCAACCATCTATTCCCATATTAATTTTTATCAAAGATCCATATGGCTTGGCAGAGAGGTTAAATAAAAATGAAATTCCAAGGCCAATAGATTTTCCAACAATATGGATTTCCTTTGGCGGTTTAACATGCTCAATATAACAAACAAAATCCCATTTTCCGGCGATGACTTTTAACCTGGTGTTTTTGACTAAAGGACCATAAATAGCGGCATGTTTAATTAAAGGATTCCAACTGCTGAATTGAGAGACATTAATAAGAACCTCCCAAACGGTCTCGATATTTTTTTCAATCGGTATTGAAGAATCTATCCGTATGATTGTATTATCAAATTCAGTCAATCTATTTAATCTCCCCAATTCCAATAGGCATCCAATTATAATATAATAAATACAGGAATTGAATAGATTATATTCTGACTTTGGTTGGTAAAGTCAGATTCAGCAGACAATTCGGACAGAAACCATCGGGGCGTTTGTCCACGTCGTTGACGCTCGCAGTAATCCGCATCACACATTCATTTTCGCAGTTCTTCAGCCCCAATACATGCCCTATCTGATGCAGCGCGACAGCAAACAGGCGATCTTTCGTGATTTTCATATCTTCGGGAAGGCCGTAATATTCTGGCCGAAGACGGAGAATTGAAACGATAGCCGTGCGGCCAACCGAATTGGCCTGACCGAAAACGAAATTTTGGTTGGGCAGATAAAGGTCCTCCTCGGTCACGGAAAGGATAACCTCGTCTTCTGATCCCTTTAATAATTCGAGCTTCGACAGAATAGGCACGGGATAATATTGGTTGGTTTTGGCGTTATGCGCCTCCTCCGGCAACCTTGATACTATTCCTGATTGAAGCCTGAAACCCATTTTTTTTGAAAGAGTTTTTCCCAGCCATTCAGAATAGCCTCGGCTATTTTCATCTAATGGTATGACGTAAATTTTTTCGTACATAATTTTTCGTTTATTTCCCTTTTTGTTGTTTCGGCCATCTCTACCGAAAATAAATCAAAATTGAAAAAAAGTAAACAAAATTAATCCGTTTTAAAAAAACGAGAGCTTGACCCATACGGCGATAAACGGACCTCCATTTTCGCGCCGCATTTCGGACACCAGCCAATAAATGACGATTCCTTGGAATCAACATAAATTCTCGAATAAACTTTACAGCATTTGAAAACAACGCCAATGAAATCTCTTTTTTCTCCTGATTTCAAACGGATCTCCTCAAAATGGAAAACAACATTGCCGCCAATACAAAAATAAACGCCAGTGGCAAAGTATCATTGAAAGCAGCGGCATAATTCAGCGATTCAGGAATTATCTCCTTGTTCAGCTTAGAATTAAAAGCAAAACTCACGACAGCCGCGCCTGTTACAAAACCCAAATTTCTTACAGTGGCCAAAATCACCGCCGCTGATCCCCTATGTCTATTATCGACAGACACCATCAATGCTGAATTGTGCGTATTGGG
>CAZKYQ010000237.1:0-2566 GCA_964556975.1 uncultured Ignavibacteria bacterium | reverse complement strand
GCCCTCGAATAATTCCGGCACGCCGGACAGGGGCATTCCGGATCGACCGGCTTTTGATCCTCGGCGTACCGCGCCGCCTTTATTGTCATCTTACCAAATCGCGTAAACAAAGTGCCGTTGCGGGCGTTTCGGGTCGGCATTACGCAATCGAACATATCGACCCCCATTTCCACCGCTTCCAGAATATCCTCCGGGGTTCCCACGCCCATAAGATAGCGCGGTTTGTCATCGGGGAAATGCGGTAAAGTACTTTCCAGCACCCTTTGGCGGTCCTCTTTTGGCTCTCCCACCGATAATCCGCCGATAGCTATTCCGGGCGTGTCGGGATTCAGGAGTTTTTCAAGGCAATGTAATCGTTGATCGATATAAGTCGCGCCCTGAACAATCGGGAAAAGCGCCTGGCCTTTTTCCGGGGCGCCTTTTTTTATAAAATGCGAGTTTGCCTCATGGAACCAGGCAATAGTCCGTTCCATATCGTTCCGCGACGTTTTCTCATCGACCGGATATGGCGTACAAACGTCGAGTGGCATAATAATATCGGCGCCTAATGCCATTTCAATATCAATAACACCTGCGGGCGTAAACCGATGGCGCGAACCATCGATATGCGACTGGAAGCTAACCCCGTGATCATCGATTTTATTCAGGGCGTTGAGTGAAAATACCTGATACCCGCCGGAATCGGTCAGAAAAGATCGTTGCCAACCGGTAAACCCATGAAGTCCGCCCAGCTTTTTGATAAGCTCATGACCAGGCCGCAAATAAAGATGATAGGCGTTACCAAGAATTATTTTTGCGCCAAACGATTCCAACTCTTCATTGGAAAGGGCTTTGACCGATCCTCTTGTACCAACCGGCATAAAAACCGGCGTAGGAATATCAGAATGGGCAGTAGAAATAATTCCCAGGCGCGCACTGCCCGATTTTGCACTTAATTCGAATCTCAATTGTCTTTTTGCTTTGCGGCCGAGAATCCGTACCTGCCCTCATTTTTTGAAAGACCCGACCAGTACTGCCGCGCTTTAGTGCAATAAACAAGGGGATCAAGCTTTTTGACATCTACGCGGCCATCAGTCAGAACAGATTCATCTATATGGGTCACAACTATTTCCGCAATGAAAAGATCATGAGATCCGAGTTCTATTCGGGAACGAACCTGGCATTCCATATTTATAGGGCATTCCGCGATCATCGGCACGCGGACCTTAGTCGCGCTTTCTTCGGTTAGTTCGGCCAGCTCGAATTTATTATAATCGGAGCCTGAATACGACCCGCAAAGATCAGTGGCTTTCGAGAGTTTGCCGCTGGTGACATTCACAACAAATTCGCCGGTGCTTTTGATTATGTCATAAGAGAAACGGTTCTTCCGCACGCTTATGGAGATCATAGGCGGTTCGCTGCAAACTATGCCGGTCCAGGAAATAGTAATAATGTTCGGAACAGAACCTGGTTTCTTGCATGAAACCAATGCGGCGGGAAGCGGTACTAAGGCGGTAATGGGACCAAAATCTTTTTTACTCATTTTTCTCTTCCTTTGAACCAAAATAAAGTTGTCTATCGAGAAGATTTACAAATTTCGACCATTCAACTCCGGGACGGTCTTCGTTTTTCCTAATTCGCCTCATCGCGGCAAGCTTCGAATCCAATAAATCAGCCGTATATAAAGCCATACTCTCGGACATCATCGGCACGACCGGAGAGGCGTACTCGAGTTCGCCTTGATGAGACAAAATCAAATGTCGGATTTTCATCGCCTTTTCTTCAGGAAATGGAGCAATCTCGCTGATTGCCTCGCGTACTATCTCATCACCGATTACGATATGGCCTAAAAGCCGTCCTTCGTTTGTATAATCAATAGCAACGGCGAGAGAATACGATCTTATTTTTCCGATATCATGAAGAATCGCGCCGCAGAGAATCAGGTCTCTATCCAATTCGGCGTAGCGCTTGCAATAATCATTGCATAGATCGAACATGGAAAGACTATGCTCGGCAAGTCCGCCGAGGTAGTTATGGTGCCATAATTTTCCACCGACGCCCATTAAAAATGATTTCCACATCTCGGGATTTGAAAAAATATGCGAAAGGAGCCTTGCGTAATCATTGTCTTTGATTTCATCGATTGCTTTTTTCAGTCTGCTTTCGAGGTCTTCATAAGAAATATCGCCGCGGGGAATAAAATCATCAGGGTCATATTTTTCGCATTGTTTTATTTTGGCGACTGTTATCTGGTTGGCGCCTCTGTAAGTCGTTACCGACCCCTCTATCTTTATAATGCTTCCGGGACGCAAAATCTTCATTTGAGCGCCTGTGCCGTTCCATATAACTCCTTTTATTCTGCCGGAACGATCAACCAGCTCCAGCGAGATCATTTTCCCGCTTTGAATTTCTTTCAGATCAACTGTTCGCAAGGCGAAAACTTCAGAAACATCATCTCCCGGCGAAAGTTCTGTGACGTAAATGGATTTCATGAAACTTCAATAATCTAATTTAACTATACCAAGTCAAGGAGAAAGTGCTTGAGAAAAATTATCCCCGCAAATATAATCTGTTTATGAGAATTCTT
>CAZKYQ010000236.1:0-2579 GCA_964556975.1 uncultured Ignavibacteria bacterium | reverse complement strand
CGTTTTTAGCGTGCTATTAGAGACATCACCGACCGCAAGCGTGCGGCGGATGCACTCAAAAGAAGCGAGGAGAAGTACCGCAATCTTGCTGAAACTTCACAAGACCTGATTTGGAAATGTGACGCCGAAGGCCGATTTACCTACTTGAATCCCGCCTGGGAAAAAACCCATGGATATGCCCTGGAAGAGATGCTGGGAAAACCATTTACAGATTTCCAAACTCCGGAAGTGGCGGCGCATGACATAAAGGAATTCGGGCGCCATTTGGCGGGCGGCGAGGTGAAGGGATATGAAACTACTCAAATATCAAAATCGGGCAATACAATTCACCTGGTCTTTAATGCTATCCCATTGTTTGATCAGAAGGGAAACATCATCGGCACACAAGGAACCGCTTATGACATCACCGATCGCAAACGTGCGGCGGATGCGCTCAAAAGAAGCGAGGAATTTAACAGGGCGATTCTTGAAAATTCCCCCGTCGGGATCTCGGTCAGAAGTAAAACAGGCACCCTCTTAAGCTGCAACAAAGCCTGGCAGAAAATCTGGGGTAAATCAGACGAAGAGATACAAAAACTTCTGTCAGAGGAAAAAGCTGAATTAAACCTCAACACAAATGATGACTATCTCAATGAATATCATGACCAGATAATAGAAATTTATAGGGAGGGTGGCTCTCTGTATGTTCCCAAAGCAGAACTTCTATACCATAAGGTCGGTGGACGGCGTTGGGTATCACAATACTTTTACGCGATAAAGGATGATAAAGATCAAGTAGATAGCGTTGTAATACTTACAGAAGATATTACCGACCGCAAGCGTGCGGAGGAAGCTCTTAAAGAAAGCGAAGAAAAGTATCGCGGTTTATTCGATGAATCGATTGAGGCAGTCTATTTGTTCGATACCGATAAGAACTTTATCGATTCGAATCAAGCCGGACTTGACCTGCTAGGCTACTCTCAAGAAGAACTACTGAAGCTGAGTATTCCTGACGTAGATGCCGATTCGGTAGTCGTATTGCCCGCCCACCAGAAGCTGCTTGCGGGCGACAGGATAATTAATTTTGAGCATCGCCTTAAACGCAAAGACGGTACAATTATTACCGTCTTGAACAATTCGAGGCCCCTCACCGATTCAGAAGGCAATGTGGGTGGTATGCAAAGCACCCTGCTGGACATCACCGAGCGCAAGCGAGCGGAGGAGGCCAACGCCAGGCTTTCAAGAGCAATTGAGCAGGCGGATGAGACGATTGTTATTACGGACGCAGAGGGAATGATTCAATATGTTAACCCGGCTTTTGAGAAAGTAACCGGCTATACAGCGAAAGAGGCGATAGGCCAAAACCCGAGAATTCTGAAAAGCGGCCAGCATGATGATGTTTTTTACAAGAATATGTGGTATGTGCTTTCGAACGGCAAGGAGTGGCGCGGTGAGATTACTAATAGGAAAAAAGATGGCACCCTTTTCACGGAAAATGCTGTCATCTCGCCTGTCTTTGATTCTCAAGGCAAAATTGTTAATTACGTTGCCGCAAAAAACGATATCACCGAAACCAAACGCCTGCAGGAGCTGGAATCAAGGGCGGCCCGGCTTGAGACTGCCGGTACAATCGCGGGACAAGTGGCCCACGATTTCAACAACCTGCTGGGACCGCTAGTTGCCTATCCGGAAATAATTATGGAAGAAATCCCTAAAGATCATCCTGCCGTCTCAATGCTGCGTGATATGGAAAAGGCGGCGGAACAAATCGCCGAAATAAACCAGCAGCTCTTAACTCTGAGCAGGCGCGGGCATTATACGCAGGAAACGCTGAGCTTAAACGATGTGATCGGCCAGGCCGTAAACCAGATTGAGCCGATTCCGACATCTTTGTTTGTTGATACCGAACTGAATGCCGATCTATTAAATATTAAAGGCGGCTTTTCTCAATTGCTGCGCGCTATTTCAAACATCTTAATGAACTCTATGGACGCGATGGAAAACAACGGGCATGTTTTCATTAAAACCGAGAATTATTATATAGATGATATTTCAATAAAATATGATCGCGTCCCCAAAGGAGAATATATTAAGGTTACGATAACTGATACCGGATGCGGCATCCCGGAGGACGTTATTTCAAAAATATTCGATCCGTTTTTCACGACAAAAACTACGAGTAAAAGACGGGGATCGGGGCTGGGTTTAAGCGTTGTAAACGCGGTAATCAAAGATCATAACGGTTTTATAGACATCAATACAACTGTTGGGCGAGGAACCTCTTTTTATCTCTATTTTCCAATAACAAGGGAATCAGCAGATGCTCCGTTTGCTGGAAAAATTGGCGGCGGACCCGAAAGCATTCTCGTTGTTGATGATGATGAAATGCAAAGGGAGGTCATGCTTAATCTTCTAAAAAAAATCGGCTACAAAGCCACTGCTGTCGGAAGCGGTGAAAGTGCCATAATTTTCCTGAAGGACAACCCTCAGGACTTGTTGATACTTGACATGATAATGCCCGGCGGTATTGATGGCGCGGAGACGTATCGAAAGGCCCTCGACATTAATCCGGCGCAGAAAGCAATAATCGTTTCCGGTTT
>CAZKYQ010000235.1:0-2627 GCA_964556975.1 uncultured Ignavibacteria bacterium | reverse complement strand
TCTTCTTTTGTCGCGGCGTAATAATATCCCCGCTGATCGCTGCCAATCGGTTTGCCCTCGCGCCTTAGCTCCTCAATCGCGTCCCGAATACTTCCGCCTTTGCAACGGAAAGCCCGTTCAAGCGCAGCGGATTTAACCGGCGAATCGAAAGAGCTATAACGCTGCAAATAGCTCCAAACATCCCAAATGTCCACCTTCATTTTTCCGCCTCTTGTTTAATTTTGGGAAATTCCCTAAACTGATACCCCGCCGGAAAGTTTCGCTTACCATTCTTAATAATTTCGCCATTGATGTTTAATTGTTTAACGAAAATCGGAACATCGGCGGCTTTGCATTGCTTTATCAAACTCTTTGCCCATCGCAATTCGAACGGACGCCGTTTATTTCCCGTTTCACAGCCGACAATCACCCAATCGATAAAACCATTCTTGCCAAGACGCAGTTTAACCGCCTCAAGCATTGGCTCCACCGATACAAACCGCACTTTCGCCGGTATATCCCGCAATTCCCGAAGCCGATTATTAGCCTCAATTTGATTTTCCGCCGTAACGCCGAACCAGACATTATCCGGCAGTTCATAACCGGTTTTCGCGAAAAATTCTTTCGCCCTCTCCGGTCTTTTGGTTAAAATTTGATAGGTGTGCTGTTTGCCATCGCCTTCCATAACGGCAAATATTTTTTTGATTCTACGGAATGAAATTTTGTGGTGAAATAAATCACTCATGGAGTTGACGAAAATCATTTGCGGTTTTTTGAAGGACGCCGGAAACGCCAACCGCTCGGGATGAAATTTAACCTCCCGGAAACTCCGCTCGCCCCAAAATCTATTGGCGATTGCCTCCGCGTAACAATTAGCGCATCCCGCCGAAACCTTATTGCACCCGGTTACCGGATTCCACGTCTTACCCGTCCATTCAATTTTGCTCATCTCTTTCCTCTCCGCGAAATCAATGTATTTTATTTCCGCCGCCGCCCTTTCGCGTTTGATGAATGCCGGATTTACTTCGCAAACATTCAAACACCACTTAAAACCGAAAGGCGCCTCGCTATGCTCATCAATCCATTGCGCGGCGTCATCATGCATATAATCGTAACGCCGGTTGCCGAGATTACTGCCGGCTATATCCCGCAGCGCTACATTAATTGTTTCTGCCGCCAGCCATTTCATCTTAGTCATGTCGCCCATCATTTGGCGTGCCTTTTCCGAAAGTATAACTTAGCGCACATTTTAATAACCGTAAAAACCGGCAAACCACCCCGGTTGTGCACTCGGTCAATCATGTAATCTTTCCCCCGCCGCAGCTCAATTGTAGAATAACCGCTCCCGGAAATAATTGTTAAAACAAACATTTTTTTTACCCTCCGATTAGCTAATAATATGTGATGGAGAACATTGCATATTGATTGTTTTTTCCTATCTTAATTCTTAATTAGTTGACTGGTCATTTCAATATCTTTGATATCCGGTAGCTTTTTGTAGTGATCGAAATATTGTATGCAGAACCTTAGCATGTGGTCAATAACAAGTTCTTTTTTTGCGAGCAAAAGGTGTGTCCGCAATTCGTTTATCTGCGCAGAGACCGGATGCGTTATTCGTACCGTTGTCCAGTCTGCTTTTTTGTTGTACTTTTTGTAATTTTCCATGATAGTTAACCCTAATTATTAATTTTAGGTTGTAAAATGTATAAAAAATGTACCAAACTATAAATTAGTATAAACGTAGGGCGAATTTAGGTTATTTTTTGGTCTCTGTCAAGCAAGGAACAAAAAAAAATGAAATTATTATCGAAAAATGAAATAAAAGAATTGCTAAAAAAGAAGGGCGTTACAATGGTTGAAATCGCCTCCCGGATCGGAATATCGCCACCGTCATTCCACCAGCGGCTTAACACCTGGAATGAAAAGAAGCAGATCGAATTATTTAAATTATTAGGCATACCCGTTGAAAATGTAATGAAAATCGGTGAGCCGTCAATTTCATACGCCGAAACGGACATCAACAAACTGCAAAATTATGTACAAAAACTCTCCGCCCAACTCGCCGCCTGCGAAAAAGAACGCCAAGAACTATATCAAATTAATAAATACCTAAATATGGAGATAATGAACTTGAAAGATTTCATTTCTAAAAACAAAAGTTAAATGGAGTATTATTAAACATGAAGAGCAAACATTTAGGCTGCATTATATTTCTCTTTTTTATTATTGGGTTCCCCATAGTAATAATATTCGTATCTCTTATTTTAGATAATATCAATACCTCCAGACAAGATAAAGTTACAACGTCAACCTCTGATATTGACACAGCCGAGGTTATCAGCGAATTAAAAGCTATCTACCCGCGCATAGAAATGGAATATAATAAGTTCGATAATATTTATTGGTTCAAACCTAAATTGTTATCGCGCATTTCTCTTAAAAACTACATACTGCCTTATTTCGCCGTTAGTTCAACCTCTGCCGGCAATAAATACTTAAGATTAAAAATGCAGTATGTAGTAACATCTTATAATTCATTTAATGCAACCGATGTTACTATCAATTATAAAAAAACTAACTTCTTAATTAAAAATATGTTTTTCGATTACCAAACCGGTTATGATAAAGTTTATTATTCCGAAGACATT
>CAZKYQ010000234.1:0-2657 GCA_964556975.1 uncultured Ignavibacteria bacterium | reverse complement strand
TAACGGCAATATAATCATACGGTCTAACGATGTCAAGCAAAACTTACCAGATATATGGAAAATTACTGATTTTATAGGTATTTTATGAATTGTATCAGAAAACGGAATAAACGACCAAAAAACAACCGACCGGCCAGTCAATATGAAACTTAACCGTTTGAATGACACCATCTTAATTATAGTTAGACTCTCTTTAATAGCTTGCTATTTCAGCAACATCATCCTTTTGGTCTCGATTAATTCTCCAGCCTGCAGCTTATAGAAATAGATTCCGCTAGAGAGCGAGGAGGCATTATAGGAGACTGAATGAACTCCCACTTGCATGCGTTCATTAATTAGCGTTGTTATCTCTCGCCCCAGCAGATCATAAACCACAAGTTCGATCTCTGATTCGTCGGGAAGATTGAATTCGATTGTCGTCGATGAGTTGAAAGGGTTGGGGTAGTTTTGTAATAAAATGTATTGATAGGGAAGAGACAATAGATTATCCAGCATTCCAACCATCGCCGAATCACCGCCGCCGTAAGCGCCCATATCGCTTCTTGTCGTACCAAGTCCCCACGAGCAGTCGAGCAGGCTGTCGAAAATATTCGGATCGCCGGCATCTATGCAGGGGGAATCGAAGGGGTCTCCACAGGCGTTGGACATGAGATGAAAATTGCCCTGATTAGAATCCCGAAAAAACGGTTCCGCATTTATATTACCTAAACCCTGCCAACCTCCCTGAATATCAGAATAGCTGGCATATACAATTGAACTTGTGTCTGTATAAATTCCATCAGGGATATTTGAAGCGTAATTATCCCAGACGATGCAATTTATAAGATCGGATCTTGAGTTATATACTGAACTAATACCTCCACCTCTGCTAGAGTATCCAGTAACAGAGTTTCTTAAAACGGCACTATTGTAGATTTCGACTTCTGAATCTAAAACATATATACCGCCAGCCTCATTTGCATGATTATCATTTACTATTGTGTTGATTAAATATGCATTTGTTGAAATAAATGCTAATCCACCGCCACTGCCCCCGGGAGCTCCGTTGCTGTTAACGAAACAACTTATCAATGTCAGAGACGGGCATTCAAATGCGATTATTCCGCCCCCCCCTTCGGCTGAATTAAAATGAATTAAACAGTTTATTAATATCGGATTAGAACCGGACTCACAAGATATGCCCCCTCCATACCATGAAGTATTTTCAAAAAATGTGCAGTCAATGAAAGATGGCGATGAATTCTGACAATACAATCCACCCCCGAATCCTGACCATGTCATAACATCGTTTCGCTGGATAACACAATCATAAAAATATAATGAATCGCTTATAATGCAACCTATTCCACCTCCATACATTGCCGAATTATCTCGTATCAGGCAATCAGTTATTGAACCTTTAGAAAATCTAAAACAAACGCCACCGCCCCTATTATTACTATTATTCATTGTTATGGTACATTCCGATAAAATTATATAAGAACTATCAAAGTATAAACCGCCACCTTTTCCATCGGCGGAATTATCGTAAAAAAGACATTGCCTGATGACCGTCGGATTATCCGCTTGACAGTAAATTCCTCCACCATTGGCATCGCTTTCGTTGTACGTAAAATTGCAGCCAATTATTTTTGGGGATGCATCAATGCAATAAATACCACCACCTCGGCTATATGCAAATCCTCCAGTTATGGTAAATCCTTCTATGATAGAAGTCGAATCTTCATTGTTGTGTAGATAAAAACCACGATGAGCATTGCCAATCGAGCCCTGACAGTTAATTATGGTCAAGTCTGGTCCATGGGCCGACTTTACATGTATGGATTTTCCAAGCATATCCAGATCACGATTTCCGGTTCCGGTATATGTACCGCTATCGACTAGCACAGTATCGCCGTCTGCGCTGGCATTAATACCTTGCTGGATGGCGGCGTAGTCAGCGGGAATGTTGATAATATTCGGCCAGCAGAGGCTGTAGGCCATTATCGTAAATGTTACGATTGTCGCTAAAATCCTCATTTCAACAATACCATCCGTTTTGTTTCAACAACATCCCCGGCCTGCAACCTGTAGAAATAAACGCCCGATGACAGGTCGGATGCGTCAAAAGTGATTGAATGAACTCCTGCTTGTTTGTAATCAGTTATTAGCGTCTTTATCTCTCGCCCAAGCAAGTCATAAACCACGAGCTCGATCTCCGATTCATCCGGCAAGGCGAATTCAATCGTAGTCGAAGCGTTGAAGGGATTAGGATAGGCGCCTAAAATTAAAAATGCGTTGAGAATTTCATTTTCTTCATGTATTTCCGTAATCTCAAATGCCAAATCGCCATAAACAATATCAGGGATAAACGCTGTAACTCCATCCACAAGGCCGAAAAAAGGCCCTCCATTTGCCGGATCGAATCCTTCAGCCAAACATAAGATTGTATCTCCCATTACATCTGGATTAGATGTTGTTCTCATAAAGAAATCGAATCTATGACACCAATTGTAATATGTATTCAACAACTCATCCTCATCCCACCACGCAATAAGACCCTGGTTTGTCAGATCATTTCCCATAGTATCGGGCGCGTAAAAGAAATAGTCTTCCGGCGCAGGAAAACCCGGCGGCATCCAAACTACACAACCCTGCATCACGCTATCTCCGCCAAG
>CAZKYQ010000233.1:0-2694 GCA_964556975.1 uncultured Ignavibacteria bacterium | reverse complement strand
GACAATATCGCCGTCCAGTTTGAGATTAACTTCAATCTCATCACCGCAAACCGGGTTTTTGCCCTCGCTCTTGAAATCAGAACTCTCTAGCTTTTTCTTCCCGTGCGGATATTTATAATGCTCCATTATAATATCGCGATATAGATCGTTTAGATTTTCATTCATTGCAAAAATACCTCCGCGCCTCAATAAGAGCATTGAATAATTCCTCAATATCATCTTTTGTATTATAGATATAAAAACTCGCGCGGGCCGTCGATGTCAACCCAAGCTTTTTCATAAGAGGCTGCGCGCAATGATGCCCCGCCCTAACTGCTATCCCCTTAGAATCCAAAAAAGTGGCAAGATCATGAGGATGAATATCCTTATCAACAAAAGACAAAGCGCCGCCCCGCATTTCGGTTTGGGTCGGGCCTATTACCTTTATGCTTTTTATTTCTGAAAACCTTTCAATTGCGTAAGCTGTTAATTCCACTTCGTGGTCTCTGATATTATCCATTCCGAGTTTATCAAGATAATCCAAAGCGGGGGAGAAGCCAATTGCGCCGGCGATATTCGGTGTGCCCGCCTCGAATTTCCACGGAAGGCTGTTCCAGTCGGCATATTGATAGTGAACTTCGTTTATCATTTCGCCGCCGTACATAAATGGCTCCATGCTCTCTAAGATTTGTTCCTTCCCAAATAAAACGCCTATACCTGTGGGCCCAAGCATCTTGTGCGCCGAGAAGGCGAAGAAATCAGCATCTATCGCCTTAACATCTATTGGAATATGCGGAGCGCTTTGGGCTCCATCGACCAGAAACAAAGCGCCGTTTTCATGAGCGAGCCGACCGATCTCCTTCACAGGATTTATAGTCCCCAACACGTTCGACATGTGAGTTACGGCAACGAGCTTAGTTTTATTGGTAATGATTTTGTCTATGTCGGTCAGATCCAAACGGTAATTTTCATCAATCGGGATATACATTAGCTCCGCTCCGGATTCCTTAGCGAGAGCAATCCACGGAACAAGGTTGGCGTGATGTTCCATTTCGGTCAATACAATTCTGTCGCCGACGTTTATATTTTTCTTTCCCCATCTATACGCTACGAGATTTATCGCCTCTGTTGCGTTTCTTGTATAAATTATTTCCTCTGTTTTAACGCCGCCGATGAACGCCGCGATATTCTCGCGTGTCTGCTCAAACGCCGCCGTCGATTCCTCGGCCAGCGTATGAAGTCCTCGATGAACATTGGAGTTCATATTCTTATAATAATTGCAAAGAGTATTTATAACAGCTTTGGGCTTTTGAGTAGTCGCCGCGTTATCCAGATATACGAGCGGATTATTGCCGATCTTCCTGGTTAATATTGGAAAATCATGTTTTATTACTTCAGGATCAAACATTGCCTTGTTTTTAACATTAGCGCTCTCAACCATTTCTTTTACTTTATCAATTCCCAAAATTCACCCCAACTTTCAAACAGCGATATATATGTCACCGCTTCTTATTTCTACTTTATAAGATTTAATACCAACTATCGCGGGCATTTGGGTTGCGTTTCCTGTTTCGAGATCAAACCTTCCGCCATGCCTAGAGCACTGAACTTGTCCTTCGATAACATCCCCATCACGAAGTTCCGCGCCATCGTGTGAACAGCAATCCTCCAAGGCGTATATCCTGCCGTTAGCATTTGCAAGTATCATGCTTAGTCCATTGATATTTACAGCCTTCAATTCCCCTTCCGGGATTTCGTTTTCACTGCAAGCTTTCACAAAACAGTCCGACATTTTATTTCGTCCTTAGTTTTAATGATAGTTCATTTTTAAGAATGTTTATAAACGCGTCCGGCATTTCGGCCATAGCCGACTCAAAAAAACCTCCGATTATTAACTCAATAGCGATAGGTTCCGTCAAGCCCCTGCTTTTCATAAAAAATAACATCTCCGGATCAACAGGCCCCATAGTCGCGCCATGGCTGCAGCTGACTTGATCGGTGAGTATTTCAAGCTCGGGAATGGATTCGGCCTTTGCGCCCTTATCTAATATTAAATTGTTATTTACTTGATACGCCTCGCAGTTAGTAGCGTCTTTTTCAATTCGTATCAAACCGGTATACGCCGACTGTGAGCCGTCTTTGGCCACAACTTTGAAATTAAGATTTGAATATGAATCTCCTGAAGTGTGATGGTGTTTTGTATGGTAATCCGAAGTCCTGGCTTCATCACCAAAAATAAGACCGGTCATCCTGCTGGTGGAGCCTTGTCCGTTAAGGATAACTCCCGTATTTACCTTAGTGTTTTTGCCGCCGAAACAGGCGTAAACAGATTCAATTGTACTATTCGCCCCAATTCTTACCCGCCCCGTAATATAAGCTTTTTCGTTGCCTGAAAGTCTGTTCAAGTTCAAAAGTTTGATTCTGGAATTATCATCGGCGAAGATTTCAAAAACGCTGTTAATCAAAGCGTCCTTATCGCCTCCTTCATAATCATCGATTATCTTCACATCGACATTTTTTCCGGTGACTATAAGCAATCGGCGGAAGTTGGTTTCCGCGGTTGGACTGTATTTTATATGAATAGGGTCTTTTATCGTTAAATTATCAGGAATATATAGAAACACTCCAGCATTCCATATTGCGTGATTTAGCGCTTCGAATTTCCCGAAATCAACATTGACAATTTCTCCAAAATATTTCTGTACCAGGTTGCCG
>CAZKYQ010000232.1:0-2723 GCA_964556975.1 uncultured Ignavibacteria bacterium | reverse complement strand
GAATATGAACGAAGGCAACGGAATCATCGGTTTTCACCCAAACCGGAACCGAAATATCCTCGTCAATCCCGACAACCAACGGACGTCCGTCCAGGTTGCCGATGAACACCGAATCGGGATCTCCCGGGTCATCGGCGAATACCGATTGCGTCATCGTTAAAATTACTACTGCAATAATTATCTTTCTCATAATTCGCCCGTCCGCGTCATTGCGAGAAGTTCCGCCAACGGCGGAACGACGAAGCAATCTCCGCTTGAGATCGCCGCGTCCCGCTAAAGCGGGATGACGGTTGTTTTTTCATTTCAACAAAACCATCCTCCTCGTTTCAACAGCATCACCAGCTTGTAACTTGTAGAAATATACACCGCTGGAGAGGTCGGACGCGTCGAATGTGATTGTGTGAACGCCCGCTTGCTTATGTTCATCTATTAAAGTCTTAAGTTGACGGCCAAGTAGATCGTAGATGTCCAATATAACATTGGATTGAACAGGCAAAGTGTATTGAATGGTGGTTGAGGCATTGAAGGGGTTGGGATAACATTCAGATGAAAGATAGTCAACCGGTATAATTATCGGCGTATCAATAATTGATGTGGTTGCGTAACGGAACGCAAGAAGAGAGTTCAATGTTGCCACATAAATCATTTCGTTGAATACGGAAACCGCTCGTCCATAGTCCGGCAATTCATGGCTATCAATTTGCTGTGGAAATCCAGGATCCGAAACATCAACTATAGCGAATTCAAACGCAGATCCATAGACGACGAATGCTAGATTTCCCTGAACAACGAAATCCGATATGCCGTGCGGCGCATCAAAAACGCCGATCTGTTCCGGTGAAGCCGGATTCGCCACATCAAGCACAATCAAATGCGATCCCGAGGATAAATAAACGTAATTACCCGATACTTGAATTTTGCCTAATGAATAATTATATTGCCAGCCTCCCACGGAATCGGGATCCGCCGGGTCCTCTATGTCCAAGACTATAAGGCCGTCAGAGTAGGCGGCCAGGTAAGCGTAGTCACCCGAAACGGCGACATCATGTATGTCTTCACCATTCTGAAAACTCCCGGCCAATATGGGATTGACCGGATCGCTAATATTCAATATCCGAAGGCCGCCCTCATGGCAGCTAACGTAGGCGTAATCATCGTATAAAAATAATGTTACCGAACTTCCGAGCAAAGAATATTCTACTGCCAGAAATGGTTCCAAAGGATCGGCGAAAGATAGAACATATAACCTGGAACTGGCAACCACAAAAGCATATTCGCCCTGTACCCATACGTCTCGCGCACTATATGGCATGTCAAAATGCCCGAGTGGTGTTGGCGAGAAAGGATCTGAGAAATCGACCATATACAAGAGATTCCCGCCGGAGTAAACGTAATTATCGGAGACGAATGCGCACGATGATGAACGAGGAGGCAATTCAAATTCACCTATCATGGCAGGATAATCCGGATCGGCCACATCGACTATATGCATCAGACCGTGGCTGTTCAAGTTGCCGAAGTCGGTTTCGCCTCCGACATATAATAATGAGTCAGCTATAAAGATTCTTTCAGGGCTGCCGACTCCGCCATAATTGTTCAAGAGTACAGGAACAGACGGATCCGCTATATCGATTATGTATGTAATGCCATCATAACCAGTAGTCGTATAGGCAAGATTTCCATCGATAATAATTCTCGAAGCGCTCTCCGGAAGTTCCAAAAATGAATGATATTGAGGCGTCGCCGGATTAGAGACATCGAAAATCCTGAGGCCAAAGTAACTATCTGCTACAAAGGCGAAATCGCCAGAAACAGAAATGTCCCTAAATCGATGACCGCCAAGAGAAGGGTTATCGTATCGTCCGACAATGTTCGGATTATAAGGGTCGGCCACGTTTACTATGGTCAGGCCGGAATCGCCATCAGCAATATATGCGTACTGCCCGGTGACATCTACTCCTTTAGCCCGCCCGGGAGTATTGATCGATGAAATCTGGACAGGATCAAATGGATTCGAGTTATCAAAAAGATAAAGCCCGGCACCGGCTCTGGTGAGATATAAATAGCTGCTGTCGACATAAATATCATAGGAAAAACCGCTGAAACGGGTAATCTCGATCGGGTTTATCGGATCGCTAATATCAACAATCTGGACTTGAGGATTTACATCATAATATCGAATAAAGTAAATCAAATTACCGTTCAAAACAGCGCCATCGCCGCCCAATCCCGGGCTGGAGTTGACCAAGCTCGGCGAGGTAGGATCGCTTACCGATAGAGTTAGAAGCAGATGGCCTATCGAGCAATAAGCATAATCGCCCGAAACAGATATCGATGTGATCTGTCCCGCCTCTAAAGCTGAAGAGATGTACTCGATATCTTGAGCTTTCGCAGAATGAAAAAAGGCAACACCTATTACCGCGACAAAAATGATACCATATTTCATAAATTCCTCCAATCGACAGGGATGTTGATAATTGTGGCGTACGTGTAAACCGGGAAAACCACTAAAATCGCGATTAGAAAGAATGAAGCCTTGGTCATCGCGCCTCCACAATAGCCGGAAAATTATCTTCTTTTATCAACGTAACGCTTGTCCATGAAAAATACCTATCGACCCGGAGATTGTCAACCTATTTTTTCACAACGGTTTGCGCATTTTTTTCAGAAAACCGAAAAAAAGACTTGACACTGCTCAAATGTTCAGTATATTGGGCATGAAA
>CAZKYQ010000231.1:0-2827 GCA_964556975.1 uncultured Ignavibacteria bacterium | reverse complement strand
ATTATATTGTATGTGCCCCCACAAGAAATTACCGAATTGGTTCCCTTAATTAATGATAATATCTTAATTGAAGCTTTATCCGTTGACCCCCTTGAAAATCTTGTTTTCAGAGATGGCATGACTTGGGAGGATGATCTCTTAAAGTATCTTCCGCTAATTGGCGCGTTCAAAACAAGGGAATCCGATTTCAGATATTTACCTAAAACTCTTGAAGATAATATTCTTAACAGAACTATTAGAAAGTTCGTAACCTACTGCGCAATAGGCGGGGTATTAATTCTTTCAACCCTGTTTTTATTGTGGATGGCCGGATTAAAAATAAAAGAATCAAAGCTCAATAATGCTCTTATTCAAAAAGCTGAAATTGAAAATTCAGAGCCGTATAAAATTGGGCGTGAGCTTCTTGCCCGGACAATTCATATAGTATCGCTTAAAAAGCTATTTGATTATAATGATAGCAATATTTCAAATTTGTATATAGCAATTGGCAATATGACGCCCCGGAACATTTATCTCGAGAACTTAACCTTAAACAATGGAAATGACCCTGCCCAACTGGAGATTTCAGGATATTTCACCGGAGATCGTTCAAAGGGAGACGTTGCTATTTTGAGTTTTATGGAAAAACTGAGGGCCTATGGTCTTGAAAAAAACAAACTTGAGCGATTCGGGCAGAAACTCTCGGGCCGAATGAAAACAGAGAACTTTAGAATCAGAGGAATATTGAAAGAAAATGAACAAAATTAAATACTATATATTAAGAAGCTGGCCATTGATAATTTTGGCGATTCTGGGCATGACCGGGTTTTATTATAATTTGAACCTGAATACGGAGCTGAATAATAAAATCGAAACAGCCAAACAGAAGTTAGAAAATGCGGCCGCGGAGCTATCTATGTCTCAGGAGAGGGTCATCAATTACCGCTCCGCCCAAGACGAGATAAGAAGTTATACAAAGTGGATACATTCTGAAGATAATCCTCAAAAACTGATAAATAATATTCGCGAGGACGCGTCATTGCATAATGTTTATCTGAAAGATATAGAAATAGACGTGCCAAAGTTTATACAAGCCAAAGATAACTCTGAACTGATGACATACATGAAATTCAGAGCGGTCTATTCGGGCGATTATTATTCTTTGGGAAAGTACATTATTAGTCTGGAAAAAAGCCCTTATCTTGAGAATATTGACGAAGTCAAAATTGATCTTGAACCCGGAAGCGAACGACAATTGCGCTTATCGATAAAAGGCGCTTTGAGAGTATTCGATCAAAAAGTAAAAGAATGGTGTACAATAGATGGAACGTAGGCAGATCATTATATACGCGTTGTTTGTTTTCGCTGTGGGTTATGGGATATATTTCCATTTCCTTTCAGACGGAAATAATAAACCCGCAAAATATGAGGACCGTCCTCAGAAGGAATTGACGGCCGCGATCGCGCAAATTTCAATTTCAGACGCTGACGCTAACGCAGAAGCTAAATTGCGGGTAAAAAATAATTACGATTGGGGGAGAAACCCGTTTAAAAATAAAACAGCAAGCGCGGGTCGGAATAAGGACGCGCATGTATCTCATGTCCGGGCGCCACGGCCTCGCCTTACCGCTATATCAATTGACGGCCCGGATACCTTTGTCGTCGCCAACAGCAGAGTTGTTTCAACCGGCGAAAAAATCGGTATTTGGAAATTTAGAAAGGCCGATAAAGAGAAGGCTTTATTCGATGGTCCCAACGGCCCGGTTTGGGTACAATTAGGGGGGTAATATGATTAGCAGATTAATTATTATTTTCATACTGAGTTTTTCTTGTCTCGTAAATGCCGATGATGATGTATTACAACTGGAGGGATCTACTGAGACGGAGCAGCCAGCCTGGCTGAACAGCAAAATCACCGTTGATTTCGAGGACACGCCCCTTGTATCAGCGCTTTCGCTTTTGGCCCGAAAAAACAATTTTAACATTGTCACGCCTCCCCTGGATGACTCCGAGATAACGGCCCATTTAAAGAACATTACAATAAAGGACGCTCTTGACGCCATCTTAAATGTTTCCGGTTTTATTTATTATATCGATGGTAATATAGTTATTGTGAAGTCGCTCGATGACAGGGCCCCCGGCGAGCTCGTTACAAAAGTATTCAAATTGAATTATATCGACGCTCGACAAGTTGAGGTTCAAATTCAAAACATGCTTTCGACTCAAGGTAAGGCCCAGGTTATATCCGCCGGGCTGGCCGCCAAGAGCGGCGGGGCGGCTGAATTTCCGGCAAAGATTATTGCCGTTACAGACGCGGCCTATATGATTTTGCCCATAGAGGAATTGATAAATAAAATTGATATCAAGCCGAGACCGGTCTCAATTGAAGTTCAGCTTATTGAAACAAATCTCTCTAACAAAGAGACCTTTGGTTTCGACTGGCAAAAAAGCCTTCAGGCAAAAATCACCGGAGCCGATCCGGGATTTCAATCCGGTGATAATAACACATCGAGCGATTTAGCGGCCTTTGCCACGCATCCTTATGGCGGCGGTAATTTTACTTATGGAACTTTGACAATTTCGGAAGCTACACTGCTTTTGGATTTCCTCAAGGAAAGCGGAAATTCAAGGCTTTTATCAAATCCATCGGTAACTACATCGGATGGCAAGCCGGCGCGGATCGAGGTCGCCACGACAATACCGATTCAAACCATAAACAGGTTCACCGAGGGTGCGGCCGTTCAGGATATTGCCACATATCAATATAAGGATGTTGGGATAACACTCGAAGTTACTCCGGTTGTAAATAATGACGGTTATATCATGTTGAAATGCAAACCGTCTGTGG
>CAZKYQ010000230.1:0-2842 GCA_964556975.1 uncultured Ignavibacteria bacterium | reverse complement strand
TCAACCTTGCAATATCGCCTTTATTCATATATTGAAATCGATGCGAAGCAGGCAAAAGAGGTTTTTGCAAATAGAAACGAGGCAGGTTATGGGGAAATTACTGGACGAGTTCAACTCATACCGCGAGAAAATGAACGAGAAAATCCTCGCGGCTGATAATAAGGTGATTAAACGGCTTTTTTCAGCGGATACACTTACCTATCAACCCGGCTCTCTCGATGTCCGCACTAAGGAAATGCTGGGACTGGCAACATCTATGGTGCTTAGGTGTGATGATTGCGTAAAATACCACATATTAAAGTGCCATGAGAACGGCGTAACAAAAGAGCAGTTTTTTGAGATATTCAGCGTGGCCTATACTGTCG
This sequence comes from uncultured Ignavibacteria bacterium, assembly GCA_964556975.1. Taxonomy (GTDB): domain Bacteria; phylum Zixibacteria; class MSB-5A5; order UBA10806; family UBA10806. Next base: position 2,477 of record CAZKYQ010000230.1, on the reverse strand, counting down.
GCGGGTCGATTGTGGTGCCGCACCTGAGGCGAGCTGTTGAGTTTTTGGAGGAACTGGCCGCAAAATAATTTTATTTCTGCCCATAATAAAGGGATCGCAGATAGGGCGTTACAAGCGTAATAGCTTCTTTATAGGAAATCTTTGGTTTATACTCCAACTCAAACATTGCCTTGGAAATATCGAAAAAAGCGTCATATCGTAAAAACCGCGCCATATATTTTGTAAAAGGGGGCTGAGATTTTCTTCGTACCAGCCTGTAATATGCTTCCATTAAAGACGCCCCGCCGTATAAAAGCGGATAAACGCTGTTGCGAAGTTTATATTCTATTCCAAGCGCCGAAATCAAATCGGAAATAAATCGCTTTGATGTTACTTTGGAGCCGTCCGTTATATTGAATATCCTGCCCAAAATATCATTTTTTTCGAGAGTTAGCTTGATAGCCTCAACAACGTTATCAATATATGAAAGCGACAGGAAGTTTTCGCCGTTATTTACCATGGTCAGGTGTTTCGATTTCAATCCATTCACCAAAAACGGGAGTATTCTTTTATCTCCCGGCCCCCAAATATGACCGGGGCGAAGTATTATCGCAGGGAGTTGTTTTTCATCAATCATTCCGGCGACTATTTTTTCGCCCTCTATTTTGGAGCGAGTGTAATAATCAACAACCCTCTCGCCGTAATCTGCCCCTTCGTCTGTCCCAACATGGTTTCGTTCATTGCCATAAATTGCCGTTGTGGATATATGTATGATTTTCGCGACTTCATCCTTGAGGGCGTTTTCCATAACGTTTCTAGTTATCTCGATATTAGATTTCCTGAAATCCTCCCACCTGCCGTAATCAGTCCTCAAGGCCGCGCAATGGACCACGGCATCACAACCCTTAAATATCCCGGCACAGCCGTCTTTCTCTGTCAAGTCCTGACAGACAATTTTTATATTGCCGTCCTCTGATTCATCAGGGTCGGGTTTATGATTAAAAATAATTAAAACGTGATGCCCGGATTCAACAAGCTGGCGCGCCAGCGCGCTTCCTAAAAAACCCCCTGCTCCTGTAACCGCTACTTTCATAAACTTTTAATCGGCTGGTATCGCTTAAAACTTTGAGTCTTGAAACGAGGACTACTTTCTTCGGCGGTATTTTCTTTTCGGTTCGCGATTGATTTTTTCGACAGGGGAAAGATCAAAATTTATTGAAACGCCCTCGAATTTCTTTTCTCCGTCCGCAGTCAAAATGTAAGTGGCGGACTCGCCATCCCCTTTTTTAGACAGCCATCCCTGCTTCACGCAATAATCCAAATAAGCCGAACCAAGTTCGAGAGGGTTTTTTTCAAAACCCTTTCCCGCAAATTCATCCATTGTTATCCCTCCAGACTATTCAGGAATTATTTTTCGCTGCCGGCATTCAGCTAACGGAAAAATGGTACTCCGATTTTTAAGCCGATCTATTTGCCCTTAAATTCCGGTTTGCGTTTTTCGAGAAACGCTGTGGTCCCTTCTGTTTTATCTTCGGACGCGCAAATGCCGGCAAACAATGTTCCCTCGTGTTCGCAGCCTGCCCTCAAATTAATTTCAAGGCCAATATTGATCGATTCTTTGGCGGCTTTTATAGCCAATGGGCCTTTGGACGCTATCTTTCGTGCCATTTCTTTGGCCTTGAGCATTAGCTCTTCAGGAGAATAAACCTCATCAACAAGGCCGATTCTATGCGCTTCTTTTGCGTCGACAAAATCGCCTGTAAAAATCATCTGACGCGCTTTCCCCGGTCCAACAAGCTTCGCAAGCCTCTGTGTCCCGCCGTAACCCGGTATTATCCCAAGGCTTACTTCGGGTTGGCCGAGTTTTGCTTTTTCCGATGCCAAGCGGATATCGCAAGCCATCGCTAATTCACAACCTCCACCCAAGGCGAAACCGTTTACCGCCGCAATTACGGGCTGAGGCAAGCTTTCTATTTTGAAAAAGAGGGTTTGCCCCTTATCGCAGGTCGCCTTGCCCGATACAACATCGCAAACAGCCAGCTCGCCAATATCAGCCCCGGCGACAAATGATTTTTCTCCTCCGCCAGTTATAATTACGCAGCGTATCTCCCCATCATTGGAAACCTGAGAGACACAATGATCAAGCTCGGTAACTGTTTCGTCATTAAGGGCGTTCAAAACTTTTGGGCGATCAATTGTAATTATCGCCACCGGGCCGTCTTTTTCAAACTTGATGTTTTTATATTCCATTCCATACTCCCGCAAAATCAAACAAAATCCAACACATCAATACTTCGCTAACAATGGATACTATGAAAATATGAACTTTATGTCAATAAACTAATGGTCCGATCCCGCGAACTTCGAGGAAACCGAGGCATCCGGCCCGATCTTGTATCTACGGTTTATTCGCTTAAGCTGTAGGCGGGGAGTTTGTCTCCCCGCATGTTGGCTACGATCCGACGGAACACCAATAAAGGGATTGTCATTCCCGAAAT
>CAZKYQ010000229.1:0-2857 GCA_964556975.1 uncultured Ignavibacteria bacterium | reverse complement strand
CAATTTCACTTTCACTACCAGAGAATTTTAAATTGTATTTAACTTTCAAATACTTAAGAATATCATTTATTTTAATCTGACAATTCTCTACCCATTTTTTAGCTTCACCGCTTTTAAATGGAATTGGGTAATGATAAGTGCGTATTCCGGTTTACTTTGCCACCCATTCCGGTTTTATCCTGCCACCCTTTAGCCTTTTTACATTACCAATAAATTAAATTGCGGGTGGCAATTTAATCCCGGAATACTGATCTCATAGATTCATCTCCTTGTAAATTTATTTTGTATGACCTGTGGACGAGTCTATCGCAGATAGCATCAGCTATCGTGGGGGCGTCGATTAATTCATGCCATTTATCTGGGGGTAATTGGGAATTCACAATTATAGATTTTCTATCTTCCCTATCTTCGAGAATTTCAAATAGACTTAACCTGGCATGCTGGTCTAACGGCTGAATTCCCAGATCATCTATAATAATTAAAGCCTGTTTTTGTATTTTTTTTATCTCCCTGTTGTAGCTGCCATCGGCCCGAGCGTATTTCAGGTTATTAAATAATTTTATACTGTTAAAATACATAGCTCTGAAACCCTCCTGGCATGCATGATGACCGATCATACAGGAAATAAAACTTTTACCGGCGCCGGTTGGCCCTGTTATCAGAATATTCCGACCTTTGCGAATGAAATCACAGGTTATATAGCGTGATATCTCATTTTTATTCAGGTTCCTTTCTGTAGAAAAGTCAACCTGCTCAATAGCTGCCTGGTGACGAAAGTTGGCATTTTTAATTAATCGTTGAAGCTTGCGATCATGTTTATCATCCCACTCTGCATCAACGAGTTCGGCGACAACTTCATCCACTGTCAATTCACCGCCTGCGCCTGCTTCAATCATGGCCTTGAAGCGCCGGAGCATGCCCGATAATTTCAAGAGTTGCATTTTTTCTAACGTTGCTTGATTGTTCATTTGTTAATCTCCTTTTGCTTGTAATAGTTTTTACCCCGGATATTTTCATGCGCCGGCATTGGAAAAATAGTCTGTTGTTCACAGAAATTCTCCAGACCGTTATCCAGGATATTTTTCACTCCCTTATATGAGTAGAGCTGAAACGAAAGAGCGCATTTGCACGCCTTGTTGACCCGGCTGGTGGGATACTTTTTTTCTAGATGCAAAATACCCAGACAGGTTTTAAAAGATTGCTCCGGATACTGCGCCCGGTTCAGAATTATTTCTACTATTTCCTTTACAGGGTTCCCCTGTTTTGCCGCCCAACGCATGAATCTTTCGGGCGACCAGTTATCGAGCCACTTGTGCTTCGGGTGTCTGTGTTCAGGCAATGTAGAATATTTTCCTGAAGTATTTTTAGTACGTCTATGAATAGCAATGCGGATGTTTTTATGATAGATTTCCACTGTATTTACAGTGTAAATCGCATCTACCCTCTTATTGCGGTACTTATATGGTACGCTGTAATAGTGATCATCTGCCTTCAGGTGCAGATGATAATTAAAAGCTACCTTTTTATTCTTTTCAAAGTTCCTGATTTCATACCGCTCTTTTGGCAATGCTTTCAAGGCGTCTTTTTCCAGTTCATTGAATAACTGCCGGCGACTCTTCTTTAACCTCTGCATGGGTTTATTGTTATAGAGTTCCAGTTCTTCACGGATTGCCGCATTCAGTTCTGCGAGAGAATAAAAAGTTCTGCTACGTAATTTTGCAAAGATCCAGGAATAAACAATACCAACTGCATTTTCAGCGAGAGATTTATCTTTAGGTTTATATGGCCTCGCAGGTAAAATAACTGTATTGTAATGCATTGAAAAATCATGATAAGCCGGATTTATATCCGGCTCATATTTATCAGCCTTGGTAACGGCAGACTTTAAATTATCCGGTACGATGGCCGCAGGTACGCCGCCAAAATAAAAAAGGGAATTTTCATTGGCGTTTATCCAGTCTTCTTTTTGTTGCGAGGCAACCGCTTCAACATAGGTCAGCTGGCTTGCGCCGAGAACTGCAACAAATACCTCGACATCAGATTTAACGCCGGTCAACCAATCTGTAATCTGCATGTGTTTACCGGTAAAATCACAAAACATTTTATCACCGGCTTTGTGATCTATGTGGACGGTAAGTTGCGAGGCATTTCGCCAAACCTGGTAGTGGTAACAAAACTGGGAATAACTGTAAAATTCCAGTTTGTCAGACTTGTACTCTTCCCAGAGTAAATGAAGTTTTACCCCGGTCTTTTTTAACTCCGTAGTGAAATATTCAAAACGGGATGCGAGCGCTTCATACTTATTATTCCGAGGCCGGTTGTTGCAGGCAAGAGCCTCAAGTAGCGCATCGTCAGAAAGTAGTTTTATATCTGACCATTTTAAACCTGACTTTTTGAAATTGATCAGGTATTGACTTACAACAGGCCGGGAAATATTCAAATTTTCAGCAATCTTTCGACGACTAAGATCAAGCTCTGCATTAAGCCTGATTATTTCACGTATTTTATTCATAGATATCCTCTTCATTAATACCTCCAAAATGGGATTTTGAAGGTATTTACGGTATTCTATGGTAATGTTTTAGGCTGAAATTTGAGCTTAACCAGCTCAAAAGTGGCAGGATAATCCCGGAATAGGTGGCAGGATGTTTCCGGAATCAGTGGCAGGGTATTTCCGGAATGGGTGGCAGAATGTTTCCGGAATACGCAATGAGTCCGGGCGCAACTTCTGGGACTGATGGCATGAAAAATGTTCGGCCATTAAAAAGAGCCTTTTTTAAATTTATGTTCAAAATTTTGGCTCTATTCGGTAATTCTCATGGGGTGGAGACAGGCGCCAGGCGATATGTAGACGGCC
>CAZKYQ010000228.1:0-2927 GCA_964556975.1 uncultured Ignavibacteria bacterium | reverse complement strand
GTTTAATTTTTACACATGCAAATTAGAGCGAAAGCAAATGCAATATGAATCGGTAACGCGGTCAGTATCGAGTTTAATCCCTTACGCATCGAATAGCCGCACTCATTCCGAAGACCAGGTAATGAAAATCGCGGCATCAATACGTGAATGGGGATTCACCAACCCGGTTTTGATTGATGAGAAGGATTTAATTATCGCTGGGCATGGCCGCATCGAAGCGGCTCGGGCGGTAGGGCTGGACGATATTCCTTGCGTTATCCTAGACGGGTTATCCGAAGCGCAGAAAAAAGCCTATATCATCGCCGATAATAAACTGGCATTAAACGCCGGTTGGGACGAAGCGTTGTTAGCGGTCGAGATAGAAGGGTTAAAAGAATTAGATTTCGACACAGGTTTACTCGGGTTTGATGAAAAAGAATTATCCGAGTTGTTTGATGCCGACGGCGAGCTTTACGCTGAAGGGCTAAAGGGACAAATGAGCGCCGATTTTGGTTTCAGTCCTTTCACGGTATTAAATGCTCGGGATGGTGGTTGGCAGAATAGGAAAAAATACTGGTTAAGTTTAGGGATTAAAAGTGAGGCCGGTAGAGATGATAACCTCATATGTTATAGCAAAACGTCAATCATCGGTAAGGACACATCCGTTTTCGACCCGGTTTTATGCGAATTAGCTTATGCCTGGTTTATGCCGAAGGGCGGGCTAGTCCTTGACCCGTTCGCGGGCGGTAGCGTCCGAGGGATTATTGCGGCTAAGACAGGCCACCCATATATTGGGAATGATTTAAGCGCGCGGCAGATCGAAGCGAATAAAGCGCAGGGTGATTTAATATGCGCTGATGATGAGTATATGCCGACCTGGACAGTTGGTGATAGCATAAAGATAAAAACATTAATTGGTGATGTGAAAGCGGATGGGTTGCTTAGTTGTCCGCCTTATGCCGACCTTGAAAAATACAGCGATGATCCGGGCGATATATCGAATATGGATTATGCGGAGTTCTTAAAAGCCTATAGGGTGATTATATCGGAATGTTATGACTTGCTAAAAGACAACACGTTTGCCGTTTGGGTTGTTGGTGAGGTTCGCGATAAGAAGGGAAATTATCGAAATCTTGTCGGTGATACAATTACAGCTTTTAAGGACGCCGGGTTTCATTATTACAATGAAGCTGTATTGGTAACTGCGGTTGGAAGTTTGCCAATACGGGCGGGGGTCGTTATGAAGGCATCCCGCAAGCTGGGAAAAACGCACCAAAATATATTGATATTCGTCAAAGGTGATGGAAAGAAAGCCGCGAAGATTTGCGGCGATATAGATATAACTATTACTGAAGAAGCGGACGAGGATTAACGGTTTTCCGCATAACCATCAAACCAATCACCGTACTTTTTGAATCGGGCCAACCCGGTATCGGTGCGGCAGGTGCTGGACGATGTGTCGTTGTTTCGGCAATGCGCCTGGGCTTGTGCAAGTGTTAAATTTGTTAGACCTCTAACGGTGTATTCCTGTTTATTAGGGTCTGCGAATATTCGAATTATTTTATATGTTTTCATGCTGCCTCCGTATTTATTGTGAAGCAGACTATAGCTAAAGAGCGCAGGAATATCGAGTCTCAAAATGGCGAAACCAGGCAGAAAACCACTACCAACGCGGTTAAAAATAATCAAAGGTACAGATCAGCCTTGTCGGATGAAAAAGGACGAGCCGAAACCGAAGGCTGACAAGATAATAAAACCATTTGAATTATCGCCGGTCGCGTCGAAACAATGGACGAAGATTGTAAAAGAGCTAAATGCGGCGAAGTTATTAACAAATATTGATGTACACGCGCTCGCATTATATTGCGAGGCTTACGCAACCTGGACGGATGCAATGCAAAAAATACAAACGCATGGCGTCGTGGTTAAGAGTAAAAACGGATTTCCAGTACAGTCTCCATTTTTTCATGTTGCGAATAAATCATTCGAGCAAATGAAAGGATTGCTTGTCGAATTCGGTATGACGCCGAGCTCGCGCACTCGGGTAAGCGCGGTCGATGATAAGGACGACGATGATTTCTGATGCTAAAACATTTCTCGAAGTTTCCGTATAGCCAGCGGGCAGTAAGGTACGCTTATAATACGATAAACGGGCACATAATATGCAACCAGGCGATTATTAAATCGTGCCATCGATTTATTAATGACCTAAAAGGTATTGATACTTATTTATATGATCCGATAAAGGCTGAGGCAGCTTGCGGGTTTATCGAGAAACTGCCACATATCAAAGGCAGGTGGGCGGCAGAAAAGGAAAAAATTAGCCTAGAGGATTGGCAATGTTTTATCGTTTGCAATCTGATTGGCTGGGTTGATGATAATGATAAACGGCGATTCCGAAAAGCCTATCTAAAGATTCCGAGAAAAAACGGGAAGTCTTTACTGGCGGCGTCAATCGGGCATTACTTTTTTTCACAAGATGGCGAATTCGGCGCAGAGGTTTATTGCGGCGCGAGTACCGAAAAACAGGCGTGGGAAGTATTTAATCCTGCCCGGCTTATCGCGCAGCGCACTCCGAAATATGTTAGCAAATACGGAATTGAGGTTAATGCTAAAAACCTGAATATCCTTTCGAGTGGGTCGAAATTTATCCCGTTGATCGGTAAGCCTGGCGACGGTGCAAGTCCGTCTTGTGCAATCGTTGACGAGTATCACGAGCATGATACAGATGATTTCGTTGAAACAATGCAAACCGGGATGGGCGCCAGGGAGCAACCTCTATTACTAGCCATTACCACGGCGGGCGATAACCTAGCCGGGCCATGTTATGACATGGAAATGGAATGTCGGAAGCTATTGGATGGCGTGTTTGAAGATGAGCAGATGTTTACGCTCATGTACGGGATTGACGAAGATGACGACTGGACGACACCAGAAGCGTTAATCAA
>CAZKYQ010000227.1:0-2942 GCA_964556975.1 uncultured Ignavibacteria bacterium | reverse complement strand
TTTCATGCCCAATATACTGAACATTTGAGCAGTGTCAAGTCTTTTTTTCGGTTTTTTTTCGGGCTTATGGCGGTCACGATTGGGTGGCATGGATCATCATCCGACAATTGTCGCTCGTAGGGGCGTTTGAAAAAACGCCCGTTGACGACCAAAAGGGCGTTTCATTCTGGTTGCCAAGCGCCTGCTTGGTAACCGTGTTGTCATTCCCGCGAAAGCGGGAATCCAGAAAAAAGGCCCAGCTCCTGGATTCCCGATTAGAGATTTCGGGAATGACAAGCCCTTCTGGTTGCCAGGCGCCTGCTTGGTAACCATTTTTTGTGGAAAAAAAGATATAGGTTGCGAAGCGGCGCTTCGCAACCAGGGTTTAAAATCCAAAAGCCGTTGTGAAAAAACAGGTTGACAAACCTCGCGCCGATAACTACTTTTTACGGACAAGAGTTGCGTTGATAAATAAAGATAATTTTCTTAGCTATTGTGGAGGCGCGATGAGCAGGGTGTCAGCCATTATAAGGCCAAAACATTAGAATATCATTGTTGGGGAGTTTATATGATGCAATGTTCAAATTGCGGAATCCCTTTTGACCACACCATGCAAAGGGAGTGCCCGAAGTGCGGGGAAATGGGCTATTACAATGACATTTATTGTATCGATATCGCCCATGCTGGCGAGGACTGGGTCGAGGCCGAACAGAAGATTGTCGATGGCATTGATTATTGCCTGAAGAATTATTTCAAGGGGCTAAAAGTGATACACGGGCGCGGAAACGAGCGCGGGCATACGGCAATTATAAAAAGCAAGGCGGTTGAATATCTCAAGAGCTACGCGCGCAGGCATAATGCCCGATTGACTGGGGATAGGGGGAATAACGGCGCGCATATTTTGTATTTTGGGTGATGATGGTGTTGTTGAGATAAATTGTCGTTTTTTTCTGCTTCCCAAGTTGGAAATTGAGATTTCGAGCCCCCTTTGCCCGAAACAAATAAATAGCTCCAAACCTATGCGGATATGGCAACACTCCGCAACCGACTGAATCCTACGGGCTTAGGGTTGGCCGGGGTTTAACCCGGGGATATGCAGCCAATTAGAATCAATGAATTTTTCAGGAAAAAGTCCAATTAAGGCTGAAACTGAATCGTAATCCCAAAAGCTCTTGCTTAATATCAAAGATTGATTATATTTCCAAATGAAACACATTGATAACGAAAATCAGGCTTCTGCTATTGGATTTGGGAAAAATTGACATAATTTCACAGGGAGTATTCAAATGATTCAAAGAAAGTCAGCTATTATATTACTAATATTGGTTTCACTGGTTGCATTCGCATCAGCGAATGCGCAGGAAAGAACCATGGGGTCATAATCAACGAGGATGACGCTTTTGTAGGATATACTCTTTTCTCGCCAATGTCGTATAATGTAACTTACCTTGTTGATAATAACGGATTGCTCATCAATTCATGGCAAAGCAATTATCGCCCGGCATTGTCAGCATACATACTCGAAAACGGCAACCTCTTGCGAACAGGCAAATACATTGATAGCCCGGAATTCTCAGTGGCTGGCGGATCTGGAGGATATGTTCAGGAATTGGCCTGGGACGGAACAGTTTTATGGGAATTCTTATATGTCGGTGATCTTTACTTTCCCCACCATGACATTGAGCCTTTACCCAACGGTAATGTTTTGATGAATATATGGGAATATAAAACAGTTGCTGAGGCTATTGCGGCAGGGCGCGATCCAGGTTTAATTTCTCAGGGGAAATTATGGGTTGGATCTATTATAGAAATAGAACCAGATGGCCAAACCGGTGGAAATATAGTTTGGGAGTGGCATTTATGGGATCACCTTATTCAGGATTTTGATTCAACGATGGCAAATTATGGCGTTGTAGAAAACCATCCGGAGCTAATGGACTTTAACTTTATACATCGCCCCATAGCAGATTGGAATCACATTAATTCTATCGATTATAACGCTGATTTGGATCAAATCCTCCTGAGCTTTCATGGTCCAAGCGAAATAATTGTCCTTGATCATAGTACAACCACCCAAGAGGCAGCTGGACATACTGGAGGCCTATATGGCAAAGGCGGCGATTTTCTTTACAGATGGGGCAATCCGCAGTCATATAGAGCCGGTGCCGAGAATGATCGAAAATTATACAAGCAGCACGATGCCAGGTGGATAGAAGCCGGAAATCCCGGGGCCGGAAATATCACTATTTTCAATAACGGCAAGAACCGTCCCGGAGGCGAATATTCTTCTGCTGAAGAAATTGTACCTCCTATTGACAGCGCGGGCAATTATTTTCTGGAACCGGATTCGGCATTTGGGCCGGAGGATCCTGTATGGATTTATACAGCGGAAAATCCTCCGGATTTTTTCTCGCAGAATCTTTCCGGAGTACTTAGATTGCCAAACGGCAATACGCTTATTACTGATGGCCGGGGTGGAACGTTTTTTGAAGTTACACCGCAGGACAGCGTTGTCTGGATATATATAAATCCTGTAAATTCAAACGGCCCCATGAACCAGGGTGATCCGGCGACCGCCAATACCGTCTTCTGGGCAACCCGATATGCGCCTGAATATCCCGGCTTTATCGGACAAGATATGACGCCCGGCGATCCAATTGAATTGTATCCAACAGGTAATGTCGATACCGAAGAAATTGTCCCCGGAGTTTTCACATTATTTTCAAATTATCCTAATCCTTTTAACGCTTCGACTACCATCGAGTTTAGTTTGACTAAGACTGAGCATGTAACGCTTTCGGTTTATGATCTTCTTGGCCGAAAGCTCGCGACTCTAACAGATGATGAAAAACAGGCAGGTTCTCATAGCGTCACCTTTGACGCATCCGATCTCTCCAGCGGTGTATATTTCTACAGGTTGCAAGCTGGTGATGGTGTTGAAACGCAGAGGATGGCGTTGCTGG
>CAZKYQ010000226.1:0-2950 GCA_964556975.1 uncultured Ignavibacteria bacterium | reverse complement strand
AACGGCTTGAAAAGTAAATTTACAACTTTACACAAAAATAATTACAGGGCCATTTAAATCGGATTATGACACAGCCTGTTGATCCAGTATCCATTCTTTAATCGGGTTTATAAAGGACTTCGTCCGCTCACTTCGTCTAAGACATATCAAAGGCTTTTCGTTTTTAATATCCTTAGCCTTTGATTAATCAAATCAGCCAATCGGAGTACCTCTGATGGGAATTCAGATTTTATAAATTCCCCATCGTATTTTGAAAGAATATAATATTTAATTTTTTCCGCAACCATTACCATCCAATAACATGTTTCGGCAAGCAATCCCTCAAATAGATAGTCATTTATCGATGGAAGGAAACGACCCTTTATTGGCGAATGTGAAAAATTCCCATAAGCAATAATTCCATTAGCTTCCGCATGTTTGACTTCACTTATCGATCCCCATATTTTATCAGGCATCGCACTATCAATATTATGTTTCTTTAACGCCGCCTTTACATCCTTATTCCGCATCTTGCCTATAGATATCTTCTTGGCATATTCGGGGTGATATGAAATTAAGGCGAGTTTATTAAATGCATCATTTATTTCCCTAATTAGGCAGATTGCTGTTCCATACCATCCAGCTTCTAGTCCGGCATATATAACTCGAACGTCTGCGTTTATTTTCATACACATCATCAAAAACACGTTATTAAAATCCTTGTCTTTGTTTTCCCTTATTCTTTGCTGGGATTCATTAACGGCATCAAGAAAAAGCGAGTAGGAACTATTATAAAGTTCAGTTAATTCTTTATGCGTTTGATTAATATAGTGTCTATGATTGATTTCCTGCGTTACTATATTTTCAAAGGTCAACATTTTTGTATCTTATTTCTTCCTATAAGGTTCTAGTTTTTTCAAAGCCCGCTTGCCTACTGAGAATTCGAATAATATACTAGTAATTGGATAGAACCAAAATAAATGTAGCTTGTTAAAATCTACAAACAACAAAAATATAATTGCTAGTAAAGTAACAGAAGAAATGAATGGTTGAGAAGCTATTGCTACAATCTCACCACCGGAAATATCACGATCTTTTATAAAGCATCTATATGCAGAAAAACTCTTTATTAGAAAAAACACATTGATGATAGCAAAAAGTCCCCAAGTAAACCACTCTGCGACTTGAGATGAATGAAACAAATACAGAAGACCAGCTACTAGTCCCATTGGGAGAATAATTACAATAGAGCCCATATTTTAGTCTCTCATTTCAACGTTATTATTTTACATATTTTCTGATGCATTCCCTCATTAAACTCACTCATAGAAAAAACCTCATCATCGGAGCCTCGCCCCAATCAGATCTACAAGCTCCGCTATTTTGTGCCGGGTCTGCTCCATGCTGTCGCGTTCGCGCACCGTTACGGTGTCGTCCTCAAGCGTTTGGCCGTCAACTGTTATACAATACGGCGTGCCGGCCTCGTCCATGCGGCGGTATCTGCGTCCCACCGCGCCGCCATCGTCATAGAAAACCTTGTAATGCTTCTTGAGGTCCCTATAAATTTTATCGGCGACTTCGGGCATTCCTTCTTTTTTGACAAGCGGGAATATCGCCGCCTTTATCGGAGCTATAGCAGGGGAGAGCTTTAAGACAGTTCGCGTTTCCTTTTCAAGCTGCTCCTCCTCGAAAGCGTCAGCTAAAACAACCAACGTGGCGCGGTCCGCTCCGGCGGACGTTTCTATTATGTAGGGAATATATTTTTCATTTCGCGCCTGGTCGAAATAGCGCATGTCCTTGCCCGATTTTTCGGCGTGGGCCGATAGATCGAAATCGGTTCGGTTATGAACACCCTCGATCTCTTTCCAGCCAAACGAAAACTCGTACTCGATATCGTAGGCGGCTTTGGCGTAGTGGGCAAGATCGTTGGGGCCGTGCTCTTCCCAGCGAAGTTTATCCTTATTGATACCGAGATCAAGATACCATTGCCAACGCTGTTCTTTCCAGTAATCGAACCATTTGTCATCCTCCGACGGATGAATGAAAAACTGCATTTCCATTTGCTCGAATTCGCGCGTGCGGAAAATAAAATTGCCGGGCGTGATTTCGTTTCTGAAAGCCTTGCCGATTTGCGCGATCCCGAACGGCAGTTTCTGCCTCGATGGCTGCTGTACGTTGTGGAAATTGACAAATATGCCCTGGGCTGTTTCCGGCCTCATATATACTACCGACGCTTCATCTTCTACCGCACCCATAAATGTTTTGAACATCAAATTGAACATGCGAGGTTCGGTAAGCTCGCCGCCGCAATCGGGGCATTTTTCCGTATTGATTTGGTCTTCTCTGAATCGGTGCTTGCACTGCTTGCAGTCAACCAGCGGATCCGTGAATCCATCGACATGGCCCGATGCTATCCAGACATCAGGATGCATCAGGATCGCCGCGTCGATTCCCTCGATATCGTCGCGCCGGTGGGTCATGGTTTCCCACCAGAAACGTTTTATATTATTTTTCAGCTCTACGCCCAACGGACCGTAATCCCAGCATGAGCCAAGACCGCCGTAAATTTCCGATGATTGAAATACAAAACCCCGCCTTTTGCAGAGAGACACCAATTTATCCATTAGTGGATCTGCAGATTTCTTTTTCGCCAAACTATTCTCCAGTTTTATCAGATCATTTTGTCGGGAGCACAGAGCTCACGACCTACTTTTCTTTTTACCGTTTTTCATCTGGTTGCCAAGCGCCTGCTTGGCAAACTTTTTTTGAATTATTACTCTTCATCAATTGGCCTTTAAAAATCAATCGTTCAATGTCTCAAGGAATTTAAACGATTTCAGGTTGCGTGGCAAGCCCAGATGATAAGTCGCGAACGCTAAAATAACCTCGGCTCCGTTTTTTCCGGCGCTTTTATCTATAGACAAATCGGCGATACTGGTTAGCGTTTCGGGTCCCATCTTGCGAAGAAGAT
>CAZKYQ010000225.1:0-2960 GCA_964556975.1 uncultured Ignavibacteria bacterium | reverse complement strand
AGCATCCGGCCAACAACGCTCCGTTGAATTCGGTCAAAGCCCATATGAATTTGCCGGGAACTTTATAATAGATTTCCGCCCATTCAGCCTTACCATTTCTTTCCCCGTATCCGGCGATCCTCGCGTTACTGTTAAACGCGCTCATGGCCACAAGCTCGCCATACCTTCCGCAATCGCCGGCACCGAGACATAAGCCTTTTGGTGAATTGAAAATATATTGAATATCTTTCCCGAGTATATCATGATATGAATATATTTTGCAATTCTGTTCGGTCCCGAAGTTGATCCCGTCGCCCGCCGGGTTCACCATCATCGCATGAATCGATTCCACATTAACGATCTGTGCCATCGGTATCAATAAATGTTTTCTACGTAATAATGAAGAGTTTCCACGCCATAAGTTCGCCACCCGGTCGTGAGCCGAATACATCCTTCCGCCATCATTCCTGCGATCCGCATATTCTCCGGCGTATACATAATTATTCGTAGCAACCATCCTGGTGAAAGGCTTATCCTTCTTGCCAAGGCTGGAAAAAAAATTAATATCATAATCAATCATTGAAGAAAAAGCCGGACCAACCGAATCAACCGATAAAACCGATACGGAATTTGCTTGCAAGACATCGAGTTCGAACCATTCATACGGTCCGGGAATACCCCTATCCGCGACGAGCGGCCCGTGAAATCCCAGATTGAAATCCGCGCATAAATAATACCCGTTATACGTCCTGAACGATGCTCTGCCTTCATGCCATTCAAGTACGAACTTTTCCCAAACTTCGATTCCATCTCGATTAACATTCACCTCGCCGCCGCCACCGCCCTCCGCACATACATATTTCCCGGTATGCGCCCGGATAGCAAATTTATCATCAGGAAGCCTGATAAGATGAAATGTCTCCCATGGTCCGGCTTTGTCCCGGTTCGCAGCGATTTTCTCGCCTTCACAACATAAAAATTTCCCGTTGAACGCGGTTAAGGTGATGTTGGAAAATGGTCGAGTTATAAGATCCATGGCCTGATTCGTGAGTTGATTCATGATTTATTCTCCTTAAATAAAAGATGGATGG
Source organism: uncultured Ignavibacteria bacterium (assembly GCA_964556975.1). Classification (GTDB taxonomy): domain Bacteria; phylum Zixibacteria; class MSB-5A5; order UBA10806; family UBA10806. Next base: position 1,890 of record CAZKYQ010000225.1, on the reverse strand, counting down.
TTGAATGGAAAATTTTTTGCCTGGATATTTTTTTTATGCGGAAAATTTTTTATCGGTATTTTTTTTATCGGTATTTTTTTAACCGAGAAAATATGAAAATGTCGAAACGGTATATGGCACGCCCCGCTCGCTGAGAAAATTTTTTCAGCCCCCCGGTGTCGCAGCTAAAAAAGGGTACACAAGCGTCAAGGAGCGCCGCACAAGACAAAAAGCTCCAACGTATGATAACTGATATTATGTAAACTTTTTGAAATGGGAAATGTAATGATTCCAGGGGCTTAGCGGTTGCGGTACTATTCAGACCAGGAGAAGATGCTGTCAAGCCTGTATCTTGTGGTATGTGGAAGGATTTCAAAGCGGATTGAATTGCATCACTCCTTTTTATAGTGCTTGTCAATTCATACTATTAATCCATACTATTCGGGAGATTGCTCCTGGTCATCCTCGCCGTCTTGGTCTACACCAAGGGATTGCAAAACTGATTCCAAGTTTTCAACGCGGAGGGTATCTTCATGCTTCATTGAGTATCCATAGTTAGAGCACATGTTCAACGCATTCATGCGACTTTCATAGGTTCCTAACAGTCCACCTTCAAGATTTTCGGCAGCAATTATAGACTTCACGCGCGAAAGGATGCAAAAATATTCATCTTTATTGGTATAATTCAATATGGTCTGTCTATCAACTCCTAAAAACAACGCCAACCTTTCAAGTGTCAATGGTCTCGGAATCGTCTCGGAGATCACTTTCCCTTTTGAGACAAAGTGTCTTGTCGTGGGGTTTTCATCGCACCACTGGAAAAACTCTTCAATTCTTTTTTTCAAGTCATCGGGGCTCGAGAAAGCCGGTGGCCTGCCTATGGATTTCTTAAATGTTTCAAGTCTTGTGAGTTCATTTTCCGTTTCCATGGTTCATCCAGCATTCTATTGGTTATAGGTTCATATCTATCATACAAGATTTATTTAATTGAGTCAAGACTGATCTGCTGTTTTGTTTTTCTTACCGCAAAATGTCACTTTTCCTGACAATTTTTGCACCTACTGAAATCATTGAATAAATTAGTAACAGTTATATAGAGTTATAGGGTAAAGTTAGGTAGTTAACATGACAATATTTGTCGGAGTTAAAAATGTAAGAAATGTTAAGTAGTTGATATTGTTACATTTATTATCCTGGCATGGATATTGCTGTGTTTATGGGCATGGACAAAGCCAATCGATATTTGTCAAGTGTTTTTCAAACTGTCAATTTTTTGACGTTTCCGTCAATTATTTGGCGTTTCAGAGTTGACATAATATCGGGGTGGATAAAAAGTATCCGGATACGTATTACTCAATTGTGTAGTTTGTACCCGGTTGAGAGGTGGTTGATTTGCACATGTTTATGTGCAATGGAAAAATTATTAGTAATTGTATCAATGGGTTATGGTTTTAATGATTTTGTTGGCATGGGGGTTGCTTGTTAGTAGGGTAACATTAATTAATTAACAAAAGGAGAAAAAAAATGACACAACTACTGATTCGGGAAATTAAAGAGGGTAATATTAAGGCATGGCCGACTGGTACAGAGCAGTACGGTTTGCCGGAAGAGTACAATTTCAGCATGAAAGGTGCAACCATCCTTAAATTTACAAAGGATGAAAAATACCAGTACATGGATATCACCTTTGAACAATTGGAGGATTGCAGGGTATAGGTGGAAGTTAATTAGTAACCAATAACAAAGGAGAAGAAACCATGATTATTTTCGCATATCTCATGGGGTTTGGAATCGGTGTCCTGCTGTATCACGTTGTGGTAGGATACCTGGCAATAACCTGGTATGAAAGAAGGAGGATGCTATGACAACTGAAAATTATCAAGAACAAGATTTTAAAAGCTACACCGACCG
>CAZKYQ010000224.1:0-2982 GCA_964556975.1 uncultured Ignavibacteria bacterium | reverse complement strand
CTACTCGCTTGTCATTATAAACAGCGGTTGCATCTCAAAACTTTTATAATGAGGGCGCAATCTATCAGTATTATAGTATTTTTCTACGTTAACGCTTTTCTTGGTATTAGTAACAACGTCGATGGGAGCATTATCATATCGTCCGTTTTTCAGAACAACAAGCCGCCCATGAATGCCTTTAAGAATAAGATCCAAAGCTAAATTGCCATAAGCCATCGGAACAATGGAATCGATAGCGTCAGGATCACCGCCTCGCACCAGATAGCCAAGCTTCTGATTAATAACATTTATCGATTTCCCTTTGTTGTACTCGGGTGAAATCTCTATTAGTTTTTCCGAAACGAGATCGCCAATGCCGCCCAATTTAGCATGCCCGTAAGCATCAAGAGCCGTATCCTTGTAAACCATTTCGCTGTGCCCAAAAGTAGCGCCCTCTGAGACCAAAACAACCGCGTATTTGCTTGGATTTGTATTTCGATCATGGCTGAGTAATTCAGTCAGCCTGTGAATATCAAATCTGTGCTCTGGAATAACGCAGCGATTCCCTGAGCCTGCCATGGTAGGAAGCATTGCCGTAAAACCGGCATAACGCCCGAAAACCTCCAGAACAAGAAATCTTTCATGCGACCCGGCGGATGTTCGCAGGCTATTAGTCATCATAATTGTCCTCGTGACGCAAGTACTGAACCCGATACAGTAGTCCGTTCCGGGAACATCGTTATCCATTGTTTTGGGAATTGCGACAACTTTCACGCCTTCGCGGTACAAACGAACCGCATAGCTCAAGGTATCATCACCGCCAATGGGAATGAGATAATCAATGCCTAAAAAACTCAGATTTTTCAAAACATCCGGAGTCAGATCATTCATTTCATCCGTGTAGGAGTCCCGAAGATGCTCAGGCAAATTGGATTTGGCAACGTGGGCTGGATTTGTTCGGGAGCTATGAAGGAACGTGCCGCCTGTTCTCCCCGCTTTATCAACGATATCCTCGGTTAAAATCTGAAAATTATTGCTGTTGTCGGCCTTTTTATCGCGTATCAATTCAATTAGCCCGGCCCAGCCCCGACGAATACCAATGACCTTATAATTCTCCCTTATTGCTTTAATTGTGATTGCCCTGATGGCGGGATTAAGCCCGGGAACATCGCCACCGCCTGTTAAAATCGCTATAACTCCCTTATATTTCTTGATATTCGCCAAAACAAGCCTCCAAAATTAAAAACTCAAACTGATCCTTGCCCCTCACGGTTAAACTTACTATTTATTAACATAAAACAAAATAAAAAGCCTGATTTAAAAAATATTTATTATAAACTTGAAAAAGCTTAGTTATAGTATATAATAGATCTGAGCTCGTAATTAGCAGGCTTGCAAAGTAGTTTGTTGTTTTTACTGGGGGCTGACAGGGTAAACAAATACCGGATTTTGTCCGAAAAACCTAATTTTAGAAAGATTTTTCAAGAGATCCTGTGATTTAAATGGTAAGAAACGGCGATTTTATTAAACCGGGAGTATTAGAGGTTTATCCCGGATGTATGTTTTCTTTCAAAACCAGGCGATTGGTTGACAGGGTCAGGCCATTGCAGCATATACCCGGCGCGGGATATCTGTTTATCAGGCCCAAAATAGATACCAGGCCATCTGAGGTAAGAAACGATCCTTTGGATTACGCTAAATGGGAATTTGTTGATCAGGATAAATCGGAAAAAATACTCGATATGATAAAACCATCTCATTTTTTCATCTCGATAGATGAGGCGCATTTTTTTGGAAAAGGTTTCGTGCGTGTTATTGAAAAACTGCTCTTATATGGAAAAAATGTCGGTATCTCTGGCTTGGATTTGGATTTCAAAGGCGAGCCATTTGGGCCGATGCCGGAAATCCTATGCATGGCAAATGAGGTTAATAAAGGTTCCGCTGTATGTACTTTCCCAAACTGCGGCGCCCCGGCATCGAGAACGCAGAGGTTAATTAACGGCAAACCCGCGCCTTATGATTCTCCTTTGGTGGTAATTGAAGGCGAAGCGCATTACGAGCCGCGATGTTTAACTCACCATGAAGTTCCGGGAAAACCGGTTATTCAAATATAGCGCCCCTATTCTAATATTTTGAAAAATATCTCATATGGAAACTTTGACTCGCTCATAGTTTTCCCGACTTTTCGTTTCCCGCTCCAGAAAATCACTACGTTATTGTCAAGTTGCGCAGTAGCCATCATATTTTTGCGCGGTCCGGCATAGGATAAAAGAGGAGTAATACATTTTGTTTCAATAATATCATTTTCTACGATATAAGCATAATATAAATCGTTATTAACCCAACTAACATCGGCATCAAACGCAAGGGCATCCAGGATAGGAACTTTACTCCACCATTCTATTTTTTGCCTCCTGTCATCAATCCAAAATACAAATACTCCCTCGTTTTTTAGATTCTGAGTTACAATATTTCTCGCTGGAGCCTCATCAATCATTTTGGGTGAAGACCAGGAGTCGCCTCCATCATTACTGATCATAAAATATAATAAACCCTCCATAAAAGTGGCTAACAGGCCCGCATCAGATGAGGTAATTTCAGGTTGACTGATAGGGCTTGTCAGACGCTTAGAATTCCGGCCGCGTGCCATATCTATTTTGCGTACCTCTTCCCAATTATTGCCCAAATCGAAACCACGCATATAATTTAATGTGCAGTAGGGTCGCCTGACCCTACTGCTTACCGCCGGATGAGGCCATCCGGCGGCACAACTAATCTAAATATGCGTCAGGAAGGAATTTATGACATCCTGACGCGAGGTTGCCATCAGGATGTCTCCCGCCAAAGGCGGGACTCCATCCTGATGGATAGCGAATTTCATGATATTTTAATTTAACCGCCCTTCCAGTCTCAAAACATCCAAAATTAAAATCACCGGTCGGGAACATATTGGCCTGAAATATAGCTATTAATATTAACAATTTCTGAATATCCGGATTTGTT
>CAZKYQ010000223.1:0-3145 GCA_964556975.1 uncultured Ignavibacteria bacterium | reverse complement strand
AACTGTTAAGCCGAAAATAATGAATCAACAATGAATAGAGTCAAATGAAAATAATAGTTGCCAATAAATATCTATATCCTCGCGGCGGGGATTGCATCTACACCCTCAGGCTGATGAAACTCCTCTCCGACGCTGGTCACACCGTGATTCCCTTCACAATGAATCACCCCCAAAATATACAAACTGATTACGATAGATATTTTGTACCATATATTGATTTTCGCGAGGAATTGAAAAAGTCCAACATTGCCAGCGCGTTTAGAGTCGCGTCAAGAGCAATAGTCAACAGGCAAGCGGCTAATCTGCTGGAAAAAATGATCGCGGATTTTCGCCCCGATATAATTCATCTGAATAATATCCACCATCAGCTTACACCGGCAATCCTAAGGGGGCCTGCTAAATACAACATCCCGGTAGTCTGGACCCTGCATGATTATATCTTGAACTGCCCCGATAATCTCTTTCTTCGAAAGGGGAAAGCTTGCAGGAAGTGCGCCGGGGGCAACAATATCTATTCCGTCTTACATCGATGCAAAAAGGGATCGCTTCCAGCAAGCATCATCGCCGCCATAGAATGTTCGATTTACAATCCGAAAAAATTGGCCAAAATTGTTAACAGGTTTATTTCACCCAGCCGTTTTTTGGCAGATATTTTAATTGAAAATGGAATACCGTCGAAAAAAGTAACCCATATCCCCAATTTTTTTTCAATACCTGAAATTGAAAACAAAGACGATGATTACTTTCTATATTTTGGGAGATTGTCGGCTGAAAAGGGATTAGACACCCTCCTTAAAGCTTTTAAAGGTTTGGGTAAATCCAAATTGATAATCGCCGGCGATGGCCCCGACAGGCAAAAGCTTGAAAAAGCGGCTAACGACAACTTGAAACTGGCTAATAGTATTAAATTTGTCGGCCACAAATCTTCTGATGAAATTCTTCAACTTATAAGCGGATGTTTGGCAACAATTGTTCCATCGATATGTTATGAGAATCTCCCCTTTACGGTTCTTGAAACAATGGCCTTAGGCAAACCGGTAATCGCCTCCCGAATAGGAGGAATCCCCGAACAGGTTGAGCATGATCACACGGGCCTGCTTTTTCGGCCCGGCGACTGGACCGAATTAACGCGTTGTATGTCAAGGCTATACGAAAACAAAAGCTGGGCGGCCAGAATGGGAAGAAATGGCAGGATAAAGATTAAGAATATTTATGATCCTGAAACACATTACAGCCAAATTATCAAAGTTTACGACGAAGTGATCGATAATAAAAGAAACAGTTATCAAGAAAATAAAATCGCAAATCAACGGGAAAGAACAACCTGTAATTCTGCTTGAGTCTTGCGGAGGGAAAATGAATGCCAGTGTAATCTCTACATTTAGATGCAACGCCAAATGCCATATGTGTAATATTTGGAAACACCCGTCGGATACAAGCCGGGAAATCACTCCGGAAATTGTCGAGAAGCTTCCCGATGGTTTAGGGCGAATAAATCTTTCAGGCGGTGAGCCATGTTTGCGAGAAGATTTTGAGAAACTTGTTTCAATTCTTCATAGCAAGTGCAAGAAATTGGAGATCAGCACAAATGGATTTTACACCGAGAAGCTTGTCAGGATTGCCGAAAAATTCCCCGATGTTATGATTCGGATCAGCCTTGAGGGATTGCCGGCATTAAACGATAAGCTCAGAGGCACAAATAACGGGTTTGATCATGCGCTTAGAAGCATGCTGGAATTGAAAAAAACCAAGATTAAAGATATAGGTTTTTCGGTAGTAATTTGCGATAAGAATATTAGCGACCTTGTTAATCTTTACGATCTTGCCGTAGGCATGAATGTTGAATTCGCCCAGTCAACAATGCATAACTCGTGGTACTTTCACAAAACCGATAATATGATAGACGATAATGAGGCCGTTGCCCTTGAAATGAGAAAATTTATGGCGGCGCTTCTGACATCGAAACGCTCATCATATCGATTGAGAGCCAAAGACTGGCTGAGAGCGTTTTTCAACTTGCGCATATTCTATCATGCCATGTCGGGTTTTAGCAAGCAGGGCAATTGTTCTGCGGGTACTGACCTGTTCTTCCTCGATCCGTTTGGAAATATCGCGCCTTGTAATGGCAGCGATAGCGAATGGATAATGGGAAACCTCAGGGAAAACAGTTTTGAAGAAATTTGGAACAGCCCTCAAGCGATTGAGATGCGGCGAAGAGTCAAATCGTGTAAGAAAGATTGCGCTTTCATTGGTACGGCGCGTTTTGACATGCTCAGAAACCCAATGCCGACACTGAGTTGGATTATCAAAAATAAGATCCGTCTCATGGGTGGAAAACCTATTCAGATTGATGAACCGGGCGATAGCCTATCGCTTAAAGATATCGAAAACATTCCCGTTATCGAAACCGAAAAAGACGAAGAGCTTATTATTAAATAGGACGCTTAAGAAAATAGATTTTCGATTGGATAATAAACATGGGGGGCTTTGTGAGTATTGTTAAATCAGAACCTGCTGTACGAAATGAAACCGGTACCTCCCGAATAGAACCATATTCCTTATCCAGAAAAACGCTAAGAATAGCGATGATCGGCCAAAAGGGTCTCCCTGCCACTTATGGGGGAATTGAAAATCATGTCGAAAACTTAAGTGTCGGGCTTGCTCAAAGAGGCCATCGGGTAACGGTATTCTGCCGCCCCTATTACAGCGCTGACCTGGCTAATAATCCGCAAATTGAAAAATCAATTAATGGAGAATATTTATATAAAAATATCAATTTGCAATCAGTAAGATCGTTGAAAACAAAACATTTCGATGCTATTACCCATTCAGCGATTTCGGCCGCTATTGCGAGTAGGACGGATTTTGATATTATTCACTTCCATGGCATTGGCCCCGCATTGTTAAGTTTTGTTCCGGGATTGACAGGGAAAAAAGTAGTAGCCACCGTTCACGCTCTGGACTATAGGCAAAAGAAATGGGGCTGGTTCGCGAAGGGATGCCTTAGAGCGGGATTACGATCAGCCACGACATTTCCGCAGAAAACAATATGCGTTTCCCAATCTATAACTGATCTTCTTGGCAATGGAAACAATCTTGTTAATATTCCCAATGGCGTAAAAGACCCTGTTGATTGGGGCAAAGA
>CAZKYQ010000222.1:0-3161 GCA_964556975.1 uncultured Ignavibacteria bacterium | reverse complement strand
AGAAACAACAAGATTCCTTTGTTCGAGTGGCAATCCGATTCGCTGGGGGTCGTTGTTACGGTCATAAACCAACGAAGCCAGAACCTTTTTGCCGAACTCACCCTTTTGACAATTGGAAAAGAGGTCGGCGGCGAGGGGAGCTTTGCGAAAAGCCTGGAGGTTATGGAGGGATTTTTCGATTCGTTAGGGATAACGTCCGATGATCTCGATATGAACGACGGCTCGGGGCTATCGTATATTAACCTTGTAAAACCAATAACGATTGTTAAGCTGTTAAAACAGATGCATCATAGCAAGTTTGAGAATCTCTATTATAATTCCTTGCGAACACCAAGAAATTACAGGCTTGTAGGAATTGAACACCGTGAAAACATCAGAGTAAAGGGCGGCACAATCGCTAATACAAGAACCTACTCCGGATATTTAACAGGGCCCGAATCCGGCAAATTGCTGGCGTTTTCTATACTTGTCAATAATTACAGCTGTCCTAAAAAGCATGTGGAATCATGGCAGGATTCTATCCTTGAGGTTCTTTTAAGGGAGTTCTGATGGATTTTTTTAAATACTCGAACGATAGATTGTATTGTGAAAACGCAAGCGTATCGAAAATCGCGAAAGAGTTTGGTACGCCATTATATGTTTACAGCCTTAAAACAATACTGCGCCATTTCGAGGTTATAAAAAAAGCATTTGGCGAAATAGATCATCTGATTTGCTATGCCGCCAAGGCCAATTCCAATCTCGCGATTCTAAAGATGGCTAAGTTGTGCGGGGCGGGAGCGGACGTTGTCTCAGGGGGCGAATTAAAATTAGCCTTAAAATCGGGAATTAGGCCTAAAAAAATAGTTTTTTCCGGAGTGGGCAAATCAAATGATGAAATCGAATTTGCCATAAAAAACAGAATTCTTTTTATTAGCGCCGAATCGATTCAAGAACTCGAAACCATTGCCGGGATAGCGAGGAAACTCAAACTATTGGCGCCGGTTTCGATACGGGTCAACCCTGATATCGACCCTAAGACACATCCGTATATAGCGACCGGGCTGAAAGAAACCAAATTCGGAATCAGTGAAAAAGCAGTTTATAAAGCCTATCATTTTTGTAAAGAAAACAGATGGCTGGACCCTGTGGGAATATCAATGCATATCGGTTCTCAGATAGAATATGTGCAGCCATATTATGACGCGGCTAAGAAGATCGTAGATCTTTACAACAAATTGAGAAAAGAGAAAATTGAAATAAAATATATCGATATCGGCGGAGGATGGGCGGCGCAGTTTGGATTCAGCGGGAATCTTCCCGGCCCGGATGACTATGTTGCGGCGATATCCGGCCTATTCGAGGGGCTTCCGGCAACTGTTATTGTTGAACCGGGCAGGTCAATAATCGGCAATGCCGGATTGCTTGTTATGAAAGTGATAGTTTTAAAACAAAGCGGCGGAAGGTCTTTTTGCGTTGTTGATGCCGGCATGAATGATTTTATCAGGCCGGCGCTTTATGGGGGACAGCATGAGATTGGGCCTCTTATAAGAAAATCAGGGCCTAAGATATTATATGATATAGTCGGCCCTATTTGCGAGAGCAGCGATTATTTCGCGAAAGAGCGAAAACTGCAAAAATTGCGAGTTGGCGATTATCTGGCTTTGTTTACCGCCGGCGCTTACGGAATGTCAATGAGTTCTAATTATAATAGCCGCCTTCGCCCGGCGGAAATAGCGGTCGCTGGAAGGGACGTCTTTGTTATTAGAGAAAGAGAAAAGAACAATGATTTAACCAGAGGCCAAAGAATGGATAGGATTTCCAGTTCTTTAATCGATAATCTCAAACGAAATTTAAAAGTATAGGTAATTTAATAGTTTTTTTATGATGGATAATAAGAAGGGGAGGCAACCCTCCCCTTGTATTTTATCGCCTACTGAGTTTTTCTCATGTAAGATTTGACTCTGATTCTCTTGCCTGTCGGTGTTGTGCGCATGTAAGATTTCACGCGGCTTCTTTTTGTTCTTGTCTTCCTTGGCATTTTAAAACCTCCCTATTTGGTATATAATGAACCGATTCTTACCGATCACTATTAATCATATCGGTTAAGTTGGCTTCATATTTAGCCTTATAAACCATACCAAAAGGCGAGGTTTGGATTGATACAAAATGAAACGTATTTTGGGGCGTTTTCTTGATTTATTGTGAATGTTGATGATTGGGAATCCGTCAAATAGGTTCCAATTAATCCAATTTATATTCGTTGATCGATTTAATATTATCTCCTAAGTTTCCAATAAGAGAGGGTGTCAAGAAAAGGCGAGTTTTTCTTTTTTAATGGAAATTCTTAATCGAGATTTGATTTGAGAGATGTAGTTGTAATTAGCGGGGCTCGAACGCCCTTTGGCGAATTTTGCGGCGAGCTTCAACAAATCAAAGCGATTGATTTGGGGGCTGTCGCCGCGAGGGGCGCAATTGAGCGGGCCGGAATAAGGTCTGATCAAGTCGACCAGGTAATATTTGGAAATGTCATGCAGACATCGAGAGACGCCTTATTCGGGGCAAGACACGTTGGGTTGAAGTCGGGAGTGCCATTTGAAGCGCCGGCCCTCACGGTTAACCGGATGGGAGGATCGGGACTTCAAGCGATATTAAGCGGCTCGCAATTGATTAGGTTGGACGAGGCTGAAATCTGTCTTGTGGGCGGCATGGAAAATATGTCTCAATCGCCGCAGGTAGTGAGAAACGCCCGATCCAAAGCTGTTGCTGGACTGTCATTTATGGAAGATTCCCTATGGACTGCTTTATTAGATACATACAACAACATGAGGATGGTGGAAACGGCTGAAATTCTGGCCCGGCGATACAATATCTCGCGCGAGGAACAGGACGAGTTTGCGTTACGCTCCTATATGGCGGCCGTTGCCGCCCGCGACCAAGGAAGGTTATCGAAGGAAATTATCCCCGTAGTTATCAAGGACAAGCTTGGTGAAGAAGCTTACTGTGAGATCGATGAGAGTATAAGAGAAACAACAATTGAGAAGCTTGCCGCGATGAAACCCGCAGGCCATAAAAATGGATCAGTTACATCCGGGAATTCGTCGGGTATTAATGACGGCGCGGCGGCATTGATAATCGCTTCCAAAGAAAAAGCTGAAAATCTCGGGCTGAATTATATGGCC
>CAZKYQ010000221.1:0-3186 GCA_964556975.1 uncultured Ignavibacteria bacterium | reverse complement strand
TGAAGTTGAAAATAGCTTTAGTTTTGCCTGTTGTCAACAGGGCAGATTTTTGAAAAAAACATTGCCAAAGGGGAATAAAATCGTAACTTGATTGTATAAGCTTAACAGTTGGCCGCCGGTGAACCTTATACCACGGAGGTGAATTATGAGAATCTCGCTTATCTTATTGACATCGTTAATGATCTATTCCACGGCATTTGGGCTTGATAACGGCAAAAACAACAGGCTTATTACCGACCTGCCAAATACCCAGCTAATGGTGCATCGGGCGCCAAATATCAATTTCAGCGTTACAAATTTCGGATTCCTTGGATCACAGGCAGGTGAATTCGAAGATGTCGAGGGTTATTTCGACCGAGCTCCCGGAGCAATGTTTCCTGCCGGCTCTGATCTGGATTACCTTTTCCAGGGGGCAATCTGGATCGGCTCCGTTATCGAATACGATTCGGTTGATCAGAATGGCAATCCGATCACGGTTTTTGACACTCTTGTATCCATTGGCAACGACGGCTGGTGGGGAAATATATTTGAAATGTTCCCGGAAGAAGCCCCAAACGGAGCGATGTGGCGGGATCAGACAATCGCTGATGAAGAAATATACGCCGAATATTATGACACCTGTACAGCATCATTTGTTGTTCCGGACCCAAATGATCAGAGGGATCATATACCGTTGGGTCTTAAAATTACCCAACAAAGTATGGCCTGGAGTTCTCCGGATTTTAACGAGTTTATAATTTTGAATTATATTATTGAGAACATCGGCATCGGACAGTTGCATGACACATGGGTCGGCATTTACTACGATGGTGACGTATGGAGTTATTCACAAGGCGGGCAACAAGGCGCCCAGGATGATATTTGCGGTTATGTTGAGCGCGGAAATCACGGCATCGGGTGGATAGCCGATAATGACGGCGATCCCGACCAGGGGGCGTTCGACTACCGAAGCCTGAGGGGAGTCCTCGGCATGACTCTTCTGGGTTCTACGGCCCCGGGGCTCGAAACTAACTTCAACTGGTGGATCTCAAATGTTAATTCTGTCTATGACTGGGGCCCCCAGCTTCAGGTTAATTATACAGGGCCTTTCCCCGGAGGCGGTAACGGCACTCCCGGCGGCGATAAAGCCAAATATAAAGTTATGTCAAACGGCGAGCACGACTACGGCCAAATGTGGTGCGATCTTGATACCTGGCAAAACAACGGTTGGATTCCCAGATCGCCCCAGGCTGCCGACCTTGCCGACGGCTATGATACGAGGTTTTTGATCTCATTTGGCCCATTTGATCTACCTGAGGGAGAGGTCGAGACCTTGACCGTAGCTTATATGGGTGGAAGCGATTTCCATACCGATCCCCTTAATTTCGCAACCTATCTGGAGGATCACACATTTGACTCAACATCAATCGCTCAATACTACGCTAATCTCGGTTTTGCCCAATTCAACGAAATGGCTGATTCTGCGATAAGTTATTACGAGCATGGATACGCCAACATACCTCCCGGACCGCCGCCTGATTTCCGAATCTCCCAGTGGGGCGAGAATCATGTTCAGCTGGAATGGTCCCCAATCAATCCGCCAAATCTGCTGGAGTATCGTATATATAGGGGAACGGAACCGGGCGTTTATAATCCGCAAAAACTGACTCCCGACGGTTTTCTTGATAGTATATTTACAGATTCAAACGTCCAGAACAACGTCACCTACTATTATGTCATAACGACGGCGAATACTTTTGGTCTCCAGGGAGGATTTTCGAACGAAGTTGTTGTAAATACCGGCCAACCGCAAACCCCTACCGGGCTTTCGGCTACGGCCGGGAACACTGAGATCGAATTGAACTGGGATCCCAATCCTGAACCGGATATTTTCGGTTATATAATCTATAGGGCGGTTGGCACAGATTCATTTACCGTAATCGACACATGTGTAGCGACAACATACACGAACACCGGACTTACAAATGGAATAGATTATTACTATTATATCACCGCCATCGACTTTTTCAACCTTGTCTCATATAACTCGGATACGGTTTCTGCTCTTCCCATGGGTCTGGATTCGGGGATACTCTTAGTAAACAGCAATAACGATAATCCTCAAATCAATCCGGATTATGATTCCATGGCCGTTTTTTACGAAGACATTCTTCAAAACTACGAACATATAATTGTCAACTATGCCCCCGAAGAACTAACCGAATTGGCCGCTTATTCGACCATTATTTACGCTAAAGAAATCCCTTACGGCCCGCCTTATTTTTATTCCAACATTTATGATGATATTTACCCAAGATACCTAGAGGCCGGGGGCAATATTATTGTCGCCGGACATCGACAGATATATTCTCCCATTGGATTTGCGGGATATTTTGAATTTCAACCTACCGTTTTTCAATATCAGTATCTTAACTTGTTCGGACTTGAATATCCGTTTTATTTAGCAAACACGGAATTCACGGGTGGTAATGCATCTTCGCCTTCATTCAATGATTTTGTTTTAGATACGTCCAGAATTGCTCGCGTCGTATTCCCGCCCGGAGGACTTCCGGATGGCAGAATAAACGGCATCGGTGCATTAGTGCCGAATGATAGCGCCGAGATCATTTACAATTATGTAGCTGTTAATCCTGACACCTCCAATTACCACGGACGCCCCATAGGCGTTGTCCACCAAACCGACACATACAACACAGCTGTGCTGGAATTCCCTCTTTACTATGTCGAGGAGCCTATTTCATACGAGATTCTTCACCAGATACTAACCGACTTCGGAGAGGCGCAAACAGGTATTGGAGATAATGAGCAGCCCCTTCCCCAAACCACCAGCCTGCTCCAGAACTACCCAAACCCATTTAACAATACAACAACACTTAAATACAGCCTTGCAGAGTCTGGCAAAATCACAATAACAATTTATAATATACTGGGGCAGGAAGTTGCTCAACCTATAAGCGAATATCAGCAGGCAGGATTCGGAACCCTGGCCTGGAACGCATCCGAACTGCCCTCGGGAATATATTTTGCCCGGATGACAACGGAAAATTACTCGGGGAGTATAAAGCTACTGTTGTTAAAATAAGATAGTTTAATTATTTCGAACTTTGGATTTTATCACCAGAGGCAATACTTCTGCCGCCAAAACCGCCGCTACGATAATCACCGCCCCCATTTTCTGAGCAGGGT
>CAZKYQ010000220.1:0-3231 GCA_964556975.1 uncultured Ignavibacteria bacterium | reverse complement strand
TCTCCATCCTCAGAATTTATTTGATGTTCAACACGGACTTCGCCGCCGTCCGATATAGCCCATCAGCCTCGCAGGTTTCATTTGAATAGCCGCTATTTCAAGGGGCTCGATTTATCAGATATAGCTTCCTTAACTTCCTCTATATTCGAATCAAATAATAAATATTTGATATCAAGGAGGATCTTAACGTCATTTTCCACTTTTCCCAATCCGGAAATAAAGCGGCTCGCCTCGCCTTTTTTAACCTTAGGCGCGGCCTCAATTTCTTCGGAAGGAATGTCCATTACTTCCGATACGGAATCGACTATAACACCAACAGGCATTTCGTCCAAAGTTACAACTACGATACAGGTGCGCTCATCATAATCTCTCTGGTCAAGATTGAACCTAAGTCTAATATCTATGACCGGGATAACCTTGCCCCTGAGATTGATAACGCCTTTAACATAATGCGGCATATCGGGCAAATCAGTTACTTTTTGTATCCCGATAATTTCTGTTACATAACGAATTTCGATTCCATATTCCTCGCTGCCCAGAGAAAAAGTAAGAAATTTCCCTTCTTGAGTATCTTCCTGCTCTTCATCAACAACGGCAGTGGCTCCCATAGTGATATTTTCAGCCATGGTTTGCTCCTTTTTATGCTACAACGGTTTCTTTTATTTCCTCTTTATTGTCAATTTTCTCCTGAGTTTCCTCGGGCAATTTTGTCAATGATAATTTTTGTTCGCTCTTCTGGACGACGCTTTCGGCTCTGTCGATAAGGGCCTTAATATCGATAATCAGGCTTATTGTTCCGTCGCCAAGAATCGTACATCCCGAAACGCTGCTGACTTCTCCCACGTAATTTGACAGCCCCTTGATAACAACCTGCTGCTGTCCTATCACTTCGTCGAGGAAAAGGCAGATTGATTTTCCTTCGTTTTCAACCAGCACAAGTATGCCCTCGGACAATTCCGTTGTTTCTGATTCTATGTTGAAGAAATCATGCAACCGTAATACGGGCAATAATTGGCTTCTTATATTCACGATTTCCTGGCCGTCCATCATTCGGCTAATTATTTTTTCATCGGGTCTTAAGGATTCTTTTATTGACACAATTGGTATTGTATATTGGGTAGTGCCAACCCTGATAATCATCCCGTCTATGATGGCTAATGTAAGCGGTATTCGCAAAGTTACAGTCGTTCCTGTTCCCTCTTTGCTGGCGATTTCCACTTTACCGCGTATTTTTTCAATGTTTTTCCGCACCACATCCATTCCGACTCCCCGTCCCGAAACGTCTGTGATCTCTTCAGCGGTGGAAAATCCCGGCTGGAATATCATTGGCCAAAGGTCTTCGTTCTTAACATCCGACCCATCACCGCTGACAAGTCCTTTATCAATGGCCTTAGCCAGAATTCTCTCGCGGTTTAAGCCTTTTCCATCATCCTGGATGATTATCCAAACCTCGCCGCCGACGTATTTAGCTTCGATGACCACTTTGCCGGTTTCCGATTTTCCTATCATTTTCCTTTCATCGGGATTTTCCAGTCCATGATCAATAGAATTTCTGATGATATGAACAAGCGGATCATTGATTTGCTCTATTACTGTTTTGTCAACTTCAGTCTCCTCGCCTATTATTTCGAGTTCGACTTTTTTATTGACTTTTTGTGAAAGATCGCGGACAAGCCTCATCATTTTCCTGAAGGTGCCCGAAAGAGGAATCATTCTCATCGAAGTCGCGATATCCTGCAGGTCGCGCGTTATTTTATTCAATTGAAGGACCGATTTTTCAAAACGATCCAGCGGTATGTTCAGCTTTTTAATGTCGGGGTTTTGAGAAACCATTGCCTCGGATATAACAAGCTCTCCGACGAGGTCCATCATGATATCTAATTTATCTATATCTACTCTAATAGTCTGTTTAGCGGTCGTATGCTTATCATTTGCCCGCCTTCCAGCCGACTTGGCTTCAGCGTCGTTTCTACGATCCGTTTCTGCTCTTCTTTCCGGGCCCGTGTAATTATCAGTCTTGATTACGGCGGGTTTCGCCTCGCGCTCCTCAATCTCCTGTTCCTCTTTGTTTTGCTTATCCTGAGATTCTCCATTATCTTTTTGTTTTGGCACCGCTTCGGCGATTGAATCGCTTAGAGAATCAATGGCCTCCTCCAGAAGCCCTACAACGCCTGCTTTCCCGGGTATATCGGGATTATTGCCATTTCTTATTTCCGAAATGGCGTCTCTAACAAAATCAAGAGCGCTTAGGAGCAGGGTATATATGTCACTTTTCTTGCCGTCCCCCGATTCCCTGAGATTATCGAGCAAAGTTTCTGCTTGATGGCTGATTTCCTCAATATCCGCGTATCCCAAAAAACCCGCGTTCCCTTTGATGCTATGAAGCGCTCTAAAGGCGTTTGATATAAGCTCCTTGTTGCCCGGTTCCTTCTCCAAGCCTAAAAACGATTGTTCCGCCGTCTCGAGAAGTTCTTCACTTTCAGAAATAAATGTTTTTAGGGTTTCTGATGACACTGTAAATTGAAGGTCGTCCTCGCTATCGTCCGCTTTTTTATCGCTATCATCGCTTGCAAGGTCTTCAGGCATTTCGACCGATTTATCTTCTGAAGTATCTGGCTTTGAAATTGCCTTTGCGGATTTAGTTTCCTGGCTTTTTGTTTCGCCGTCATCGGCGGCGTTCGCTAACTCTCCTTTTAAACCGTTTATTGTATCTTTGAGTACTTTAATGATTTCCCCAGCTTCGTCTTCGAATCCTTTATCGTTAAGGTTCTGTTCAATACTGTCCAGGAGTTTTCTTATAAAATCAGCGGCCCGATTGAAAAGATCAATATGCTCGCTTTTAAGAGAAGCTTCTCCTTTTCTGATTATATCTAGAATCGTTTCCGCCTCGTGCGTTACCGCGCTGACCGTATATAAATCAAGAAAACCGGCCGCCCCTTTCAAGGAGTGAAAAAGCCTGAAAATAGTGTTAATAACCTCCGGATCAACGCCGCTCGACGGGTCCGCTTTTTGTTCGAGCTCTATTAACAAAGGCTCGACTTCATCAAGCATTTCCCGGCCTTCTTCGACAAATGCCTGAATAAATTCACTCTGTTCGCTATCTAATAATGGATCCGACATATTCAATACTCCATCTATTTAAAAATCGTTTTTTTTCTACAATACCCGCTTAATTTTTAATGAAAAATCACTACTGTCCGGCCTTTAGACTAAGGAATAATTGATTAGTTT
>CAZKYQ010000219.1:0-3240 GCA_964556975.1 uncultured Ignavibacteria bacterium | reverse complement strand
AATCTTACTCAGGACAGCAATAAAGAGCTCGATATCAAATAGCGCTGGAATAGCCGAACAATAAATTATTTGTGGCTGAAAAAGCGGTCATAATAATAATGCTGATAGCAGGCCAATTGAACTAACTTTATAAAAAGAGGTTTTGCCCCCTAGACGGTTCCGCGCTTATACATGATTATCTCTATTGATCCGGCAACAGCTTTCCCGGATTCAATATTCCTTTGGGATCGAACACTTTTTTTATACTTCTCATTAGTTCAAGCTCGACTTTGCTCAACGCAAGCGGCAGGTAATCTTTCTGCACCCAGCCGATACCATGCTCGCCGGAGATCGAGCCGCCGAGTATTACAACCTCTCTGAATAGTTCTTCGATTACATGCGGCAGCTTATTATCCCAATCATCATCGGAGAGATCTTTTTTGATTATATTGCAATGGATATTGCCATCACCCGCATGGCCGTAGGAGATGGTCATAATGCCGTACTTTTTTGATATCTGCGTGATCTTCTCCACCAGCTCCGGCAACCTTGCGCGAGGAACTACTGTATCCTCTTCTTTATATATGCCGATTGATTTGACCGCCTCGCCAATATTGCGCCGCATCTGCCACATTTCGGCCTGCTTTTCAGGATTGTCGGCAACAAAAACATCCTTGGCGCCAAATTCAACGCAAATCTCGCCAATCTTTTCGGCCTGCTCATCGAGAACATCCTCGCGGCCGCCGTCGATCTCAAATAAAAGCAGCGCCGCCGAATCGGAATGCGGAAACTTTTTTTCAAATTTTTCTTCAGCCGCCTTGATCGCCGCCTGTTCGATAAATTCCGATGCCGATGGTATAATCCTATTCATGAATATCCGCGTTAGCGCCTTGGCTGCCTTGCCCAGAGAATTGAAGGGAACAAGCAAAGTGCGCTTATGAGCAGGCAAAGGAAGCAGTTTCAAAACAATTTCGGTGACTATGCAAAGCGTACCCTCGGAACCGACAATAAGCTGTGCTAAATTATATCCCGATACATTCTTTAATAGCTTACCGCCGGTTTTGAAAACTCGGCCATCGGGGAGAACGCAGGTAAGACCGTACACGTAATCTTTGGTTACGCCGTATTTCAACGCTCTCGGCCCTCCGGCGCATTCGGCTATGTTGCCGCCTATGGTGCATGACTCTTTCGAGGCGGGATCGACCGGATAAAACAGACCTTCCGCCTCTACAGCCTGGTGAAGGTTATATGTGATGACGCCCGGCTCGACCGTCGCCATCAGGTTCTCTTTATCGATTTCGATAATTCGATTTAACCGTTCGGTCGAAAGAGAGACGCCCCCGTAAACCGGCAACGCCCCGCCGGAAAGCCCCGTACCGCCTCCGCGAGTGGTAACAGGAATGTTATTTTCATAGCAAATTCCCATAATTTCGGCAATGTCCTTCATCGAGGAAGGCAGGACCGCAATTTCCGGAAAGTATACAAGGTCTTCGGTTTCATCGTGTGAATATGGTTCGAGATCGAATTTTTCAGTTAGAATATATTTATCACCTACGATATTTTTTAGTGATTCCAAAATCTCCCGTGTGATTTTATTGAATTTTAGCTCAGTCATTCCTGCTATCCTACCTTTTCAATAAGCCAACTTATATAGACAGCCAGTCATGGTCAAGATAATTACCTTGACATATTCATGGTTCAGATAGAAAATATGGACGGAAATAATTATCTTGTAAGGAAGAAAATGAAAAAACTAAGTTTGTTAATTATTGCCAGCTTTTTTATATGCTTGTCCTCCATGGGATTTGCGGATGAGACTGCCGCAATTGAATTGAGTATTGAAGAGATATTAGCCAGGGCCGATTCGGTTGCGAAAGTCAACGATTCCCTGTTCGCGGCGGCCAAATATAAATTCGAGGCCTTTACGGTATTTCAAAGGCTGAACAAAGACGGCTCCGTAAAAGATACCGATACGACTATATCTAAAATTACAAAAAGAGGCGATGAAGAACTTGACCGCGAAATTATTTATTCATCGTCCGGCGATACCGAAAGCAAAAAAGTAAAAAAACATGAGAAGGAAATTTCGCTTTCGTTTAGTGATCCAGAATATAATTTTTCCTTGGCTGAAATTACGGACGACTCCTATAAAATAAGCATTGAACCCCAAAACACTCCCCCAAAAGAAGGGCAGTATCAGGGAACGCTGTTAATTGACAAAGAAAGATTTTTTACAAAACGAATTGATTTTATTGTACCCAAACCGGAAGGCGCTTTGAAAGAATTTTCCATCGCCTTAAATTTCGAGTCCCTGGAGGGAGGGCTTGTCGTACCGGTTGATATGAAAATGAAGGGATTAGTAAAAGTGCTACTCGGAATTATCAGAATCAGGTTCGCCGGGGAGTTCAAGTTCTCAAAATACGAGATACTTGAATAAATAAGATATTTGAAGGGGCGGTCATAAACCGCCCTTTATTATTCAAGCCCGAAATTTTTATCCAGCAGAAATTTTTTCATGTGCTTTCGAAGAGTACCGGCTTCAACAGAGGCCATCCGCCGGGACGCATGCTCGCTCCAGCTGTAATCGTCAGCTTCTCTCCCATCCGGCGATTTGACTTTTCTCCGAGCCCCGTCATAAAGGCCTGTTGATTTCATAAGCTTGTCATATTCCAGTATGAGTTCATCAAAATTTCCGTTATCGTAATGTTCGTTATGAACAACCAGCTTTTCGGGAAGTCTCGGTTTTATCATCGGTTCATGGTCCGGCCAGCCGAGGCAGATGCCCATAAGCGGGAAGACCCTTTCAGGAAGTTTTAATAATTCGCAAACCTTGTCGGGGTTGTTTCTGATTCCCCCTATCATGCAGATGCCCAGCCCTGAGGTTTCCGCGGCGACTGTAATATTTTGGGCTACAAGAGCGGCGTCGACTACAGCGACAATGAACATCTCCAGATATTGATCGTTCGATTTATAACCCCGGAGTTCGCATACTTTTTGCAGGCGATAAAGATCGGGGCAAATTGCCAAAAACACGGGGCACGATTCCACCCAGGGCTGATCGCCGCATAGATTAGCGAGCGTTTTCTTCTTTTGTTTATCCTTTACTACAATAATCGAATAAGCCTGCAGGTTCGATGACGTCGGCGCCTGCCGGGCGGATGTGAGGATATTGTTGAGCAGGTCATAGGGTATCGGCTCCGGTTTATATTTTCTTTTGGAACGGGGGGGGGCGCGGATTTTGGGGAAGGTTTGTATCTGTAG
>CAZKYQ010000218.1:0-3241 GCA_964556975.1 uncultured Ignavibacteria bacterium | reverse complement strand
CCCGCCATTTTATAGACTATATGGCTCCAACATGCAGTCCGCTTCTCATGTTTATTTGACACTAACACCTATAATAAATATATTCAATATGGATAAATTGTGAATTTAAACCAGGGAGAGATGATGAGTCGTCCAATTTTAAAATCTATATGGTTTACAATTTTCATTAGCGCTGTATTATCGCCGATTGAAGGGTTGGCGGGTGACGGCGGTTTGAGCATTGAAACTATCAATAATATTAGGTCATCATTCAAAATGGATGACCATACGAGGTCCATGTTTAATGCGATTACCAATAATGATATAAACAGTTTGGCTTTAAACCGCGATCTTCTAAGAAATCACAATGAAGTCTTCAGCCATAAAATCAAGGTCAAAGGCATTACAAACCAGAAATCAAGCGGACGGTGCTGGCTTTTCGCGGGATTGAATATTATGAGGCCAACCGTTATTCGAAAATATAAATTAAGTAAATTCGAATTGTCCGAGCCGTATCTTCAATTCTGGGACAAAATGGAAAAGGCCAACAATTTTTTGGAAAATATGATTGAAATGCGGGACCGCGATCCCCTTGAGCGGGATATGGAAATCCTCTTAAGAAATCCAATCTCCGATGGCGGTTGGTGGAAGTATGTTGTCGCCTTAATCGAAAAGTATGGCGTTGTGCCAATTGAGATTATGCCAGAAACGGCAAGTTCCGAAAAAACCGGAATGATGAATAAGCTGCTGAGCAGAAAACTCCGTGCCGGCACTGTTGTTATAAGGAAATCAGATGCGGAAGGAAAATCTTTGGAGGAGCTTCGCGCCGAAAAGGAAACGATACTCGCGGAAATATATAAAATGCTCGCGGTCAATCTTGGCGAGCCCCCAACGGAATTCGAGTGGCGTTTTGAGGATCAGGATTCTGTTGTCAGCAAAACCAAAACATATACTCCCAAAAGCTTCTACGATAACTACATCGATTTTGACCTTAGCCAATATGTAAACTTATTCAATGACGCAACCAAAGAATATGGGAAACATTATTCTATGAGGCTCTCCAGAAATATTTATGACGGAGATGATATTGATTACGCTAATGTCGATATAGGGGTTCTCAAAGAAACCGCCTTAAAATCCGTACTGGATGATGAGCCGGTCTGGTTTGCCTGCGATGTCGGAAAAGACCAGGATAATAAGCATGGCATAATGGCGATGGGTATTTATGACTACGACTCTATTTACGAAACCAATATGGATTTGTCGAAAGCCGAACGGGCTCTTTTCCGTGAAAGCGCGCCCAACCACGCCATGGTATTTGTTGGCGTTGATGTTAAGGATAAGAAAGCGGTAAAATGGCGCGTTGAAAACAGCTGGGGAACTAAAAAAGGTAAAGACGGTTACTGGACACTTTACGATTCATGGTTCGATAACCACGTTTATAATGTAATAGTCCATAAAAAATATGTGCCGAAGGATATTTTAGAAATCTTCAAACAGGACCCGGTTATTCTTCCCCCTTGGGACCCGATGTATTCAATTATTCATTAATGCGATAAGGGCCGCTAAATTGAGCTTGCTTTAGAAAAACCGAATTTTATCGCGTCTTGCGGACAAGTAGTCAGACATTCTCCGCAGGATGTGCAGTCGGGAGCTGATTCCGAATTTTCGTCTTTCAGCACCTCGATAGTCGGACAGGGAGATTTCTCCACACAATCGCCGCAATCATTGCAAAGAGAATGATCGACTCTTATCTTACCGGGCGCGATTTTCTCGAATAGCCATGTCAATGCGCCAACCGGACAGATAAGATAGCAAAACGGGCGATAAAGCGCTAAGCTTGCTATTACAAGAATGGCCATCATCACAACGAATGTTATATCAACGCTCCAGTGAAGAAGCTCAAAGAAATTTATCGGTTCATATATGCTGTAGGCCGAATACGCCTTGAGAAGCGGCGGATTAATATAAACTTCAGGATTCGCGCCTAATTCAGCCATCATGTCCTTAACGTAGAAAAAAGTAAACACAAAAAGAGCCAATAAAGAAAATCGGACCGCATTGAAGATATTGAAATTGAATTTTTTGATATGAAATTTATGCGGAATTTTATTAACCAGGTCCTGAAGCGCGCCGAGGGGGCAAACCCAGCCGCAAAACAGCTTTCTTCCAATCAGGCTTGGTATAAATATGGCTAGAAACATGGCGAGGAACGCCGGGAAAAACTGGCCATGCGTAAATTTGAACATGAAAAGCTTGGTTACTCCGCACATTGGGCTTGGATGAAGCGGAAAGAAATAATCGAACCCGTAAAGAACAAAAGCGGCCAGCATAATCACAATTCTGATCCAAAGCTTTATGCGCCGGCTCAACAACAAGGCTATTCCTATTATAATCAATATTATAAATCCGATATATTTCCCGGATGTTAAAAAATCCATTAGCGTAGGCAGGCTTTGAACTTGTTTGCTCTCGGCTTTTTCGGTCGATAAAACAGTCTCAAGGCTGTCAGTATCTTTAATGGTGTCAGCGGAAACGCTTTGGTTGGACAGATCGAGGGAATCCGCAAAAACAGCCCCCGTATTAAATATAAGAAACATGATCAATAGAAATCCAATCAAGTTTCCAGCTAATTTATTTTGCAATATTTTTAAAACGCCATTACATCTATTCATCACAATCCTCACTTAGTTAATTCTGTACTCCAACGGTCCGCAAAACATCAAAGATCCAATTAATATGTTCAGGCCAACATGTCAAGCGGCCATGTTAATCCCTTACCTGCAAGCCGGTTATCGGCCTGCAATCGTCAGGGCGGCCCGTTTTTTTCATTGATTTATGGAATAATAAAAAATCAGGTTCGTATTCGATATAGAAACATGTGCCGGCTTGGAATTAAGATTTCTAAATGGAGGCTAATAATGAAAAAAACAATGGTTTTAATCGCGATTGTTTTGCTTATCTCGGGCAATGCGCTTGCCGACGGTTTTGTTCTGCCGCATCCGAAACCCTGGATGCCGCCCAAACCGAGAGTTGGAGTGAAATATCATCATGTAGATGTGGAAATAAATGATCCTGTGGCCATTACAAAAATCGACCAGGTGTTTGTCAATCCATTTAATCGGGAAATTGAAGCCGATTATATTTTCCCTATTCCCGAAGGCGCGTCCGTAAGCCGTTTTGTCGCCTGGCTGAACGGCCATAAAATGGAAGCGGAGCTTCTCGACGCCAATCAGGCGCGAAGAATCTACGAGGATATCGT
>CAZKYQ010000217.1:0-3258 GCA_964556975.1 uncultured Ignavibacteria bacterium | reverse complement strand
ATAGACAAATCGGCGATACTGGTTAGCGTTTCGGGTCCCATCTTGCGAAGAAGATCGAGGACCGGACCTGTTAAGCCAACGGTCGTATCATCGTTCGCCGAGCATTGCCCGCAAACCAGCCCGCCTCTCTTTAGCGAAATACGCACTCCCGCTTTTGTCGGTGATTTTCCGCATGACATACAGCTGTCAAGTCCGGGAGCGTAGCCTTCGATAATGAGTATTTTAAAAAGTCCGGCCCAAAACAACAGGCCGGATTTTTCTGGAGGTGAATTATTCAATGCGGCAAAGAAAAGCTTGGTCAATTCAAATGTCCTGGGGCGAGGATCATCGGGGTGTGTGGTTTTATCCAGAATCTCGCACCATGCCGATCCGAAACCGAACCTCCGCGGGTCTGTGATGATCTCAGGAAAGCCCTCAAGCATTGAAGCGCCGCTTAATGTTCCTAATTCCGAAGTTTCTTTTTTATAGAGATTGCATTCAATCAGATTAAAAAGCGCGATTGAACCCGACATTTTCGATTTCGGCTTGTCTACTCCTTTGGCAACTCCTTTTACCTTCCCGATTTCCCGCGAAAACAAAGTAACCACCCGCGACGATTCCGTCAAACGGGTGGTCTTGATGATAAAAGCCTCTACGGAAAAACGGCCCATAGAAAGGAATCGCGGCTATTCCTTAAGGCCGTTATCGTTGGAAACAGCGGTTGTTTCGGCGGGCACAAATTGGATGATCCTTTGGTCGGAACGGGCGTACCCATAATTTTCAACCGCGTATCTGAGAAAATAATCGGGATCATTTTTCATCTTGTCGATTTCCCAAAGAAGGTCCTGCTTGGTTACCTTCAGATTCAGGATGTTTTTTTCGAGTTTATCGATTCGCCTGTCGAGGACCCACATTCTAAAAAAACCGAATTCTCCCCAGAAAAAAAACAAGATCACGAACACGGTAATCAAAACGTAAAGAAACATTTTGATGCGGGGCAGAAGTCCTGATTTTTTTACCCTTCGCCCGAACTTTTTCGAGAATTTCGGATACGCCGTCATATTGCCCTATTGAATAATTGAAGAAAACGCCTTTTTGCCTAAAAATCTCGCTTGATCGCCCACCTCCTCCTCGATTCTCAGAAGTTGATTATATTTCGAGATTCTGTCAGTCCTGCAACCGGGGCCGGTTTTTATCTGTCCGCATTTTGTCGCCACTACAACATCGGCGATTGTAGTATCCTCGGTCTCTCCCGATCTATGGGATACGACAGCTGTCCAACCCGCTCGGTGGGTCATTTCAATAGCGTTCAAAGTCTCGGTCAATGTGCCGATCTGATTGAGCTTGATTAATACCGAATTGGCCGTGTTTTCCTGAATACCGCGTTCAATTCGGGATGTATTTGTCACGAATATGTCATCGCCCACAAGCTGAATTTTACTCCCGAGTTTCTCGTTTAGGATTTTCCATCCATCCCAATCTTCCTCGGCGAGACCATCCTCGATAGAAATAATTGGGTAATTATCCACCCAGCCGGCGTACATATCGGCCATTTCCCCGGCTGATAGTTTTCTTTTCTCGGATTTGAGGTTGTAAATGCCGTCTTCGTAAAATTCAGATGAGGCAGGATCAATTGCGATAAAAACATCATCGCCGCCGGCATATCCCGATTTTTCAATCGCCTCCATAATAACTTGCAGGGCCTCTTCGTTGGATTTCAGATCGGGAGCAAAACCGCCCTCATCGCCGACCGCGGTATTGTATCCTTTTGACGACAGAACCTTTTTCAAATGATGAAAAATCTCAATTCCGCACCGAAGCGCCTCGCTAAAGTTTGGCCGCCCCGCTGGCATGACCATAAACTCCTGCAAATCAACGTTGTTGTCGGCATGGCTTCCGCCGTTTAAGATGTTCATCATGGGAACCGGCAAAATATTCGCGTTCGCTCCGCCTATATAGCGATACAGCGGCAATCCGCAAAAATTAGCCGATGCTTTGCAAACCGCAAGCGATACTCCCAGGATCGCGTTTGCGCCCAGATTGCTTTTATCAGAAGTGTCATCCAGGTTTATAAGAAAAGCGTCGAGTTCCGCCTGGTCCAATGCGTCGATATCGGTGCTTAAAAGTGCTGGCGCGATTGTATGATTAACATTATCTACTGCCTTTGAAACCCCTTTACCCAGATATTTCGACTTGTCGCCGTCCCGTAATTCGACAGCCTCAAACTCGCCTGTTGACGCTCCAGAAGGAACAGCCGCGCGGCCAAAATCGCCGGAGTCGAGCATGCAATCCACCTCGATAGTGGGGTTGCCGCGGGAATCGAGTATTTGACGGGCTTTTAAATCAAGAATAATCGCCATAATTCTCCCAAGATTAAGTTAAATTTTCATCCTTAGGAGATATTAACATAAACAGGTATCTATTTTCAACACAAATATTAGGAAATTATTGTATATTTGAAAATTCTAGTGCAGTCGGGTCGCCTGACCCGACTGTTGAATAATCATAAGCATATCAAACAATCGTCAGGTCAGGCGACCTGACGACACGGCAACCATCACCCACCGGTTGCCAAGCGCCTGCTTGGTGCGGTGTTGTCATTCCCGCGAAAGCGGGAATCCAGAAAAAAGGCCCAGCTCCTGGATTCCCGACAAGAGATATCGGGAATGACAGGCTTGGCTGGCCCCGTGGTTGGCGGACGTCCCCGTCTGCCAACCTAAGCGTTGGCGCACCGGGAGATACGCCAACCACAACCCGACTACCCTCCTAAGGCAGCCTGAATCTCTTGCGCATGCTCCATTCAACACAAAGGCCAATTAATATGACGATGAGGATCGAGGGCATTCCAAACGGTTTGATTAGGGCGAGCTTGGTTTCGGTAATCGGCTCAAGAGTGAGATCACCCGCGAAATCAGCGAAGTTATCTTTGGTATATGCCGTCCCGCCAGTAATTTCGGAGATTCTTTTTGTCAGATTATAGTCAGGTGCGCTGGATGTCATCTCAAGACTGTAGCTTTCCACCGAAAAAACTCCCGATGAATAGCCAAGGGTATCATCGTACGATATGGCGACAGCTTCGAACTTGTATTTGCCTGCCGGTATATGGTCCAATTGTCCCTTGTAAATGCCCTGGTCGGAGCGGTTTAAAATAACATCCTTGATTTGTACATTTTCGCCATCAGGGATAATAGAAACCGAAATTAAGGCGCCGTTTTTTGGGGAGTTCGATTCATCATTCAAATACGCGGTAAATTCTACCGGCTCGCCAAGGCGATAAAC
>CAZKYQ010000216.1:0-3268 GCA_964556975.1 uncultured Ignavibacteria bacterium | reverse complement strand
GGGGGACAAGCGGACGATGTCCCATTAAAGCCGGAAGTGTAATCGCCGGGATCGTATCCTGCTGACCCCTGTCTATCAGTAGTATAGATATCTACGCCCGGAGCGGCGCAATCCAGTTCCGAGCCATAATTAGATCCCCACCAGGTTTCGCCATCACAGCTTGTCGGGCTTTTACGCTCATCACACGGGCTTGTGGCGGCGATAGCCATTGCCTCAGTATAAATGGCTGGATATTGAACGCTTCCATTCGCGTTGCCTGCCGCGAAAATAACCAAAACATCGCTGGAATTCGCGCTAACAATCGCGTTGTGGACAGCGGTATAGTCTCCGGAAGACATGATCCAGGAATTAGATAATACCAATCCATCGAAATCCGTGCGCCTTGTTGTAGCGTAGTTGATCGCGTCAGCGCGGTTTTGATTATAGCCGGAAGTTAGATTTATTCTCAAAGGCATAATCCTGCAAAGATTGGCCGCGCCCGCGACCCCCAGGCTGTTATTCGCGACAGCGGCGGCGATTCCGGAGCAGGCGGTACCATGATTGCCTTCATCATCAGGCGAACCATCAGTGGAGTCGGCGAAATCCCAATCATGGCCGTATCGGGGAAGAAGATTGCCGGCAAGATCGGGATGAGTTAAATCCATTCCCGTATCGATGATGACAACAACCACATTGGGATCTCCCCGGCCAGCGTTCCAGCCGTTTACGGCGTCTATATCATGATCGGAGTACGGAGAACAGCTTAAACAACTTGAAACCTGTCCGGTATTATTTAATGCCCATTGAGAGCCAAAATGAGTGTCGTTCGGCGTCCAGGCTTCATCGTTGTAGGAAATAATGGAGGGCTCTGAAAAAACAACTTCTCTATAGGCATAAAGTTTGCGAATTGTCTCGAAATAGCCCTTGTTGTCAGGCGCGGTGATAGTGAAATAGCCGGGCGTCCATTGCTTTCTTGCTATTTCCGAGCCAACTTCGGAGATAATTTCCATCATTCGATTTTCAGAAACGCTATTGTTAAATTGTACAGTAAGCTCGGTAGGGATACAGTATTTTATATAATCCTCCTGGTCAACGTAGGCCGGAGCGGCTTTAATTACGTATCCGCTTGAATTTAATTGGTCTATTGTCTGGCCTAAAACCGAGCCGACCGCAATTTTATAAATGCCGATTTTCTTTTCTTGATCCAAGAGTTGCGCTTCTACCAGCCCGAACTCCGCTTGAAAAGCGTCGAAATCCGCATCTTGCTCAAAAACAACGACTATTTCATCAACAGATGGCGTCAGATTAAATGTTTTGTTAAACAATTTGTCGTGATAGTACGTCTCGTTTTCCTGTACGTAAGCAAAAACAGAAGTTGCGCACAGCAGAAGAACCGCCAATGCCACGAGTACCCTTAGTTTGGTTTGCATAGTCTGCTCCCTTTGGTTAAGATGGTTTTATTGTTTTTTTCCTCTATCCCTCAATAATAGAAGCGCAACAACAACTTATAATAAATAGGAATATATGGCAAGAAGAAAATTCTCAATTATTGCTCAATAGTAAAGTGAATTCAACTTATTGGCGGACAATCCGCGCAGGGAATCGGATTGGGGCCGCCTTTGAAATATGCGACTCCGTACGTAATATCAAGACCGTTGTACGAACAACTGCCGTTTACATCGCCGGCAACATACCATGAATTCCCCTGCGTGCATTCGCACACATAAGGCGGCGGCGCTGAACCTTTGAAAAACGAAACACCGAAAGTAATGTCAAGGCCATTATATTCGCCGCTGTCATTGACATCGCCAACTGTATAATCGCAATAAGGACCAAAGGAAATCTCAAAAGTATGCGCCCATGATTCACCAACGAAGGGGTGCGTTTCAACTCTGCCGGATAAATCAGCGGCCTTAATATAATACGAAATAACAGAACCAGGCAGTTGTGAAGGGATATATCCAATAAATGAGTCAGGCACCGGAGTTGAATTTAGCGGTTCGAAATTCCATGGACCGTCATTAACCATGTAATATACTTTTAAAGAGTCTGAAATTAGCGCTTGCCCCGAAAGCGCTGTAATTTTCGCCGAAACAGGGTAGTCGTCGGGAGTATAATTCATATTCTGTAGCGGATCATGATCCACAAATAGCATTTGTTGGTCGGGGACTCCCATAGTTCGGCAGTGAATCGCGTCATTATCATACCATGATCCCGTGAATCCCAATACTTCATATCCGGGCATAGCGTCGCGATAGATTTCCAACGCGGTCGAATCATAGTAGCTTCCGAATATTGGAACAAGAACCTTGTCGTTAAGAATCAACGAATTTGTATAGGCCGTTCCCGAAGGGCAGTAAATTCTCACGATGTTATATGGTATGCCCCACTCAGATATTTGCTGAGAAAGCGAATCGGCTCTTTGATTTAGAAGATTATAGCTGGGATTTCCGGTGCTGACATCTTTTACCATAATAGTCGAGGGCGAAAGAAATTTCGCCCAGCAATCTATATGATGAATTCCTCCGGATTCTATGTAATCAAGTACAGTATAATCGTTGCCGAGATAGGCCAGCATTATTGAATCGATCTGTGCCGGGGTTTTTGATAGGTTTTCATTATAGACTAAGCGCGTGGACATTGACATGCCTAATCCGTCGGACATGTGGTTGCCTCCCGGAATACTCAAGTCCATTCCATAAACGTTAAGCCCCCAATTTATACCGATTACCTGGGGGATAAGATCATCATAGGGGCGGGGCCTGTTATATATGGGGTCTACTATCCCGAATTCATTATCAACAAATATGAACCATGGACCGTAATCGCGCGTCCAGATACTGTTGGTAGGAGCAATGAGGAATTGTGTATTGTTCATATTTACGCCGCCGGATGTGTAGGCGTTCTGCGCCTGGGTCTGCTGGTATGAACTCGCCACGATTGTGGTTACCATAACGTCCTCGGACATTTCCGCGATAAGGGAGATCGATATGCCCAGAGGCCACCTGATAATTACGCCCTCGGAACGCTCCCACTCCGCCATGTTTCTTATTTCACCTTCGGGAGCGTCTGTAACCAAATGATGAAGCCCTATTTCATCTAACCTTAGAAGTTCTTCATCTGTTAATCCGATGGGAAGAAGATCTTCCTCGATTTGATCGTCAGCGCTCACATTCATAAAAGCGATTATAATTGACAAAACTATTGTTGCTGATATGAATTTCATCTTGTTGCCGCTCATCTTAAACATTTAAATAATTATTTTGAGATTATTTCGCTTCGATCTCAA
>CAZKYQ010000215.1:0-3313 GCA_964556975.1 uncultured Ignavibacteria bacterium | reverse complement strand
TGCCCGCTAAATGATAAAAAAACGAGCTTATTAATAGAAGGGTGCGGGGTAATTGATGAAAGCTGTAATTATGGCGGGTGGATTTGGGACAAGGCTTCGGCCTCTTACGGCCAATATGCCAAAACCGATGGTGCCCATAGCGGGCCGTCCTGTGATGGAGCATATTGTTCGTTTATTGAAAAAACATAAAATAACAGATATTACGACCATACTTTATTTTCAAGCCGAGCAGATAAAGTCCTATTTTGAAAATGGCAAAAAATGGGGCGTCAAGATCAACTATGTTACCGCAGAGGCTGATTTTGGTACGGCGGGATCTGTGAAAAACGCCGAAAAATTTCTGGACTCAAGGTTTATTATTATTTCAGGGGACGTTTTAACTGATTTTGATCTGTCGCAATCCCTTGAATTCCATGAAAAGAAAAAGGCTTTGGCGACCATGGTTCTTACGAGGGCCGAGGACCCGGTTTCTTACGGTATTGTAATTACAACCAAAACAGGAAAAATCTCCAGATTTCTTGAAAAACCAAGCTGGGGCGAGGTCTTCTCGGATAATATCAATACCGGCATTTATATTCTTGAGCCGGAAGCTCTAAAAATGATTCCGGCCAAAACAGAGTTTGACTTCTCCCAAAATCTTTTTCCTGCCATGCTTGAGAAAAAGATGAGACTATACGGCCATATCGCAACCGGATATTGGAGAGATATTGGGAATATCGAGGAATATTTTCATGCGCATCAGGATGTTCTCGAAGAGCGGGTCAAAATCACAATTCCCGGGAAAAAGGCCGAGAAAGATGGCGTTACTACATATATCGGCGAAAATACAATGATTTCCCATACGGTTAAGTTTTCAGGAAATGTCGTCATTGGTGATAATGTCAGGATTGGACCGCGGGCAAAATTGTATAATTGCGTTATTGGCGGCGGGTCGGTTATAGGCCGGGATGTCAATCTAAACAGGGTGATTGGCTGGGATAGGATTTCGATAGGCCCGCAGGCTGATGTTTCCGAATCAATAATATGTAGAGATAGCTTTGTTGGAGAATCCGCGATTGTTGAAGAGGAATGTATACTTTCTGAAGGGGCGCGGGTCGGAGAGAAGGCCCGGATCAAGCGGAATGTCAAAATCTGGCCGTATAAAGAAGTTGAAGCTGGGGCAACCTTATCATCAAGCCTTATTTGGGGCGAACGATGGAGCCGTGAACTTTTTTCCGACGCCAAAATTTCAGGAGTCGGCAACGCCGAAATCACTCCCGAATTCGCGACAAAAATAGGCGCGGCTTACGGCGCGATGATTGGGGCCGGCGGATCGATTGCTCTTTGCAGAGGCGCGTCGAACGCTTCTCGCATGATTTACCGCGCTGTAATGTGCGGATTGCTTTCGGGAGGGGTCAATATAGCCGATTTGCGCTCTGTCCCAATACCTGTCATTAGGCAGGAATTAAAAAGCGGGCGATTAGCCGGTGGAATAAATGTAAGATTAAATCCTATCGGCAATAATGAAATGGATATGATCTTTTTCGATTTTGACGGACGCGATCTTCCCGTTGCCAAAACAAAAAGCATAGAAAGACTGTTTTTCAGAGAGGATTTCCGAAGAGCGCCGATTGAGGATGCTGGCACTATTGAATATCCTCAAAGGGTATATGAATCATATAGGGATTCTTTTCTGTCGCATATCGATTTTGATGTTTTTAAGGGCTCATCGCTAAAAGTAGTCATTGATTATGGGTTTGGAGGGGCATCGGAAATTCTTCCCGGCATTTTGGGAAGTCTCGGCGTAGATTCTGTATCTTTGAATTCATTTATTGATCCAAGACAGACATTTTATTTTATCAGAAGACAAAATGCAGCATTAAAGCAACTTGGGTCAATTGTCAAATCATTAAAGGCAAACATAGGAATTCTTATAAATTCCGGGGCTGAAAAGATAATTGCCGTGGACGAGAACGGTGAGACCGTGGATAGTCAGAAACTGCTATTGAAAGTTACGCAGCTTTATTGCGATTCGTACAGGCCGAGGAAAATCGCGGTACCGGTCAATGCTTCCGGTGGAATCAAAAGTATTGCCTCGAAATTTAAGGCCAAAACAGTTTGGATCCCAAGCGATCATCGGGCGATGATGGAAGCGGGGGCCTTAGATGAGCTTATATTTGTCGGCGGGACCAAAGGCGGCTTTATTTTCCCTGGGTTTCAGCTTGGTGTTGACGCGATGTTTGCGTCCGTAAAAATCCTTGAGCTTCTTATAAAAAGCGGGAGGAATTTGGGCGAGGTTTTGGGGCCTTGGGATAAGCTTAAAATGGTGTCAAAAGAAGTGGCTTGTACATGGGGCATGAAGGGGCAGGTGATGCGAAACTTAATGGAATATTCAGAAAATAAAGAGAGACTTCTTATCGATGGGGCCAGAATTCCTGTAAATTCCGGCTGGGTATTGGTAAGACCCGATCGAAAACGGGCATTCTTTCAGGTGCTGGCCGAGTCAAAATCAATGGACAAATCACAGGAGATAATAAAAAAATATACCAGCCTGATAAAAAGCTGGCAAAAGTAAGGAACATTACACTAATAAGAATATACAATATTTGAAATAATTTGCTTGACGTTATGGGGGATGAACATATATATAATGAATCTCAATGTTAAGGAGGATCGCAGGCAAAAAAGCTAAGATTTTGTAGTTTGTAGGAAGTTAAGAAAGAAGAAAGTAAACTGTTTGCGGGTGATCCTTATTTATGACAAAAGATAATTTTATCAGACCTGGCATTATATTAACGCTCTCTTGTTTTTGTGTAGCCTTAATATTTATAGTTATTGTTTCTCATTCCTGCGCTTACGCGCAAAAAACTAATATCGACCGCGAAGATTCAGAGATTTTACCCAAAACTCCGTCTTTTACCATTGCTCCCGCTTCAGGGAAGGTTATACTTGAAAAAACAATAGATCCCAAATTGTATATCCTGGGTCCGGGAGATATTCTCTCTGTTTTTATTTGGGGCAATTTTCAGGGCCAGTTTACGCTTCCAGTATCTCCGGAAGGCATGATGTTAGTTCCTGAAATAGGGCCCGTGGCAGTTTCCGGATACTCTCTTGAAAAAGCCGCAAAGATAATTTCAGATAAGATACTCGACAGATATCGTAATGTAGAAATTGCTGTTTCGCTTGTTAATTTGAGGGTATTTAAGGTTTTTGTAGGCGGGGCGGTTAAAAACCCCGGAGCTTACCCAGTCAATCCGGTATCGCGCGTTTCGGAATTCATTGATATGGCAGGGCGCATATCGGCGCAGTTTGAGCAGCATGGTCTTAGACAGGG
>CAZKYQ010000214.1:0-3359 GCA_964556975.1 uncultured Ignavibacteria bacterium | reverse complement strand
TCAGGCTCGTTGCGCAATTTCGCGCAGGACCTTTCGAGGATCGCCAACGATCTTAGGCTGCTATCATCCGGCCCGAAAACCGGGCTCGCTGAACTTCTGCTCCCCCCCCGCCAGCCGGGGTCATCAATTATGCCGGGCAAAGTCAATCCTGTGATGGCCGAGATGACCAATATGGTTTGTTTCGCGGTGATCGGTAATGACGCTTCGATTCTCTGGGCGGCACAGGCGGGACAGATCGATCTCAATGTTATGATGCCGTTGATCGCTTATAAGCTCCCCGAATCGATAACTCTTCTTTCAAATGCTGTCAAGGCCTTGACCGATTTTTGTATTATCGGTATCAAGCCTGATAGTGAAAGATGCAAGGCATACGCGGAATCATCGGCGGCGGTGGTTACGGCATTGAATCCTGTTATCGGCTACGCAAAAGCGGCGGAGGTCGCCAAGCGGTCGTTTGCCGAAAATAAAACCGTAAGAGAGATTCTGCTTGAAGAAAAGCTTATCGATAAAGAAAAGCTCGATAAAATTCTGGATTTAAAAAGGCTCACCGACCCGGGCATACATAAATAAATTATTTAGCATGCCACGCGTCGCTAACGACCTGGCCAAATGCCTTTATTCTCATCTGTCATTCCCGAAATCTCTAATCGGGAATCCAGGAGCTGGGCCTTTTTTCTGGATTCCCGCTTTCGCGGGAATGACAACACGATTGCCAAGCGGGCGCTTGGTAACCAAATTTCGGTGCGGTCAAGCCTCCGTACTTGACCGTGAAGATGGCAGGTACGGAGAGGCTGCCACCACTTATAAGTCGAATTCAAGGGCGGCAATACGATGATTGTCTATGAGTACGGCAACCCTATGGAGTTTGTGAAAAGATAGCTCCTGAAATTCTCTAATATATTGCTATCCCTCATGTCGGAAGCGCGGGGCTTCCGATCTGCTTCTATGTTACATGCTTATCCGCCATAGTCGGAAAAGCATGCCACGCGTCGCAAGCAGGCTTTGATCTATTATTTATTCAGCAATTTCAGGACTTTCAAAGTACCGGCTTTTCCGCCGTCGCCAAGATCAATTGTCGGGCCGATACATGACGGGCAGCCGTCCTCGCAGGGACAGTTTTCCAAAATAGAAATCGCGCCCTCGACAATGTTATCGAACATATCATAAATCCGGCGTGAGAAGCCAACCCCGCCAGGGATCGAATCGTATATATAAACGGTCGGCTTATCCGTAAAAGGCGAACGCGCCATTGAGATGGAACGTATATCGGCGGGATCTGACAGTACCCACACCGGGACGATCTGTTTTAGCAGGTGCGCCGCTCCCCTCAGCGCGCTTCCGAATGAATCGTATTGAATATCCAAAGATTCGGCGGTACTGTCGGCAAATGATACCCAGAAACTCGAAGTGTGCATCTCCTGCTCCGCCAGATGTACTTTTCCGAAACCGAGGTTCTCATGCGTATGAAACCTTATTTTCTTATAGCCAACCACTACCCTGGTTAACGATACATCCCCAAGCGATATCGCAATTTCATCCGACAGGCTTTGTTCTTCATCGGTATGCAGTACTTTTATTGTAACTTTGGTTTCAGCGTCTGTGTAGTATTCGACATCCACCGGAATAACATACGCTCTTTTTCCGTCCCAATCAAGATTGCGAACCTGATATTGACGAGTTCCATGCAAATATATGGCATCAGGATGTACAAGTTCAGGGGCGGAGAAATAATCGATCTCCCCTATCGCCCGCCCGCTGTCAGATTCATCCATTATGACGAAATTCTCCGGCGAGGCCGACCGCAAAGAAACTTCGGTAGCGGGATAGATATCGGATGTATAATGAAATTTGTCGCCCGATCGTTTCACGATATTTTCATTGGCGATGAAATCGAGGATTTTCCCGGTAGGCGCCGCGCCAAAAACTTCTGTTTCGGCAACAGGCAATTCAAAAACAGCGCATTTGAGATGGCTTGCCAATATCGAGAGGTTATCAGGATCGACAATCCCCTCTTCTGGCGATTTGCCGAAAAAATATCCGGGATTGTTGGCCATGAATTGGTCAAGGGGCGCGGATGACGCAACTAAAATCGCGACAGAAATATCATTTTTCCGGCCTGCTCGCCCGGCTTGCTGCCATGCGGACGCGATCCCGCCGGGATATCCGCACATAATGGAAACATCGAGCCCGCCTATGTCAATCCCCAGCTCCAGGGCATTTGTGGAAACAACGCCGAGGATATCGCCGGAACGCAGGCCCCGCTCGATGGCGCGCCTTTCGTTAGGAAGGTACCCGCCCCGATATCCCTGCACTTTCTCCCGCGGTATTTTTAAGATAGACATCTGGTCTTTCAAATAAGTTGTCAATATCTCGACTCGTACCCTGCTTCGCGCGAATGTTATCGTCTGAATACCGTTGGCGATAAACATCCCCGAAATCCTGGCCGCCTCGTTGACAGATGATTTCCTGATGCCGAGTTGATGATTCACAACCGGAGGGTTATAAAATATGAAATGTTTCTCTCCGGATGGGGCGCCGTTATTATCGATTAACTCGACTTTTCTTTCGATTATCTTCTCCGCCAATTCGGCAGGATTTCCAATTGTTGCCGAGCAGAGAATGTATTGAGGATTGGAACCATAAAATTCGCAAAGCCTTTTCAATCGTCGCAATATATTGGCAAGGTGCGAGCCAAATACGCCCTTGTAGTGATGCAGTTCATCGATTACTATAAATTTCAGATTTTCAAAAAGCTTAATCCAGATTGTATGATGCGGAAGGATTCCCGCGTGAAGCATATCGGGATTGGTTACGATAATATTCCCGGCCCTTCTTATAGCTTGCCTCGCCGATTGGGGCGTATCGCCATCGAAAGTGAAAGTCTTGATATCGGCTTCCGCCGCTTCCACAAGCCCGTATAGCTCGTCAAGCTGGTCAGCGGAAAGGGCTTTTGTGGGGAAAAGATAAAGCGCTCTGGCTTCGCGGTCGGTTTTCATAAGATGATTCAAAACCGGGAGATTATAACATAGAGATTTCCCGGAAGCGGTCGGGGTAACAACAACAATATCTTTTTTCGCCGAAGCCATCTCAAAAGCTTCGGCCTGATGGGAGTATAGTTTCCGTATGCCCCGCCCGGACAACACATCTACAAGCTTAGTGTCAATTTCTTGCGGAAAATCTTCATATATGCCTTTTTTCGGCGGAAGAATATTCCAATGGCAAATATTTGACCCGAAGTCGGGAGCAATTTTGAATTTATCGAGAATTTGATTCAGGTTCAATTTCTTCCTCCATTATTATAAGATTTCACTACTGTCCGGCCTTTAGACTAAGGAATAATTGATTAGTTTGCATAATTT
>CAZKYQ010000213.1:0-3384 GCA_964556975.1 uncultured Ignavibacteria bacterium | reverse complement strand
GCAAAGTCGCGGCCATTACTGTACTAGGCAGGGCGCTAAATAACACGAAAAAAAGTGTGATTAAGGCACCAAAGCACACAAAATGAGACAGGATTAAATTTTTCCTTTGCGTTTGCTTCATATTTCTAAGGTCATAAACCAAAATAACATGTGCTATGTTAGCCAAGTATACGAATAAACGGCCTAAAATCTCCTCTTATCAATTGAAAAAGATTATTACTCATTTTGTTATCAATACTAATACCTTAAAAATAAGTCTATTAACTGGTATTAATCAAAATGCTATAAATAAATCTTACCATATTTTTAGGAAAGTCATTTGCCAGGAACAACTACAGTTGTTTAAAGAAAAACTCTATAAGAGGACAGCTGAATGTGATGAGACATAAAAACCCAAAATTGCCCATCTTATTTAAAAGAACGCGAATGGCAATAGAAAAAAATCAAAACCACAGATACTTGGAGAATTGGTATACTTATTGAAGGGATTTCGTTGGATTTATTAGATTTCTTAGTTTGTTGCCTTTTATAATTCGTCTACCGAAATACCCCAAGACTGCAAGCAAGGCCAAAATCGTAAACAATTTCAAGAAAGCGACATTCCAACGATAGACGAATGTTTCGGTCCGGCCGCCGTCCCAGCTAATTGCCGCCACCTGTGCCATCCAGGCGGATTGAGGGATTGTGGCGGTGAGCCGCGACTCTTGCCAATCACTCCAGAAAATCCACTTACGGCTTCGCACTTCCAGTTTTTCCACCGCGCCATCATTCTCGGTCTTCGCCGATAAAACGGCCACTTTTTCAATGGGATCACTTGCCACTTTTACTTCAGTTATTTTCGGAGCCGGTAAAGGTGTTTCAACAAATTTCTCGGTGCCGTTTTGGACAATAGTAATGGACAAACGGGTCTCCGGCACCGAAGCCGCAGTCCCTTTTCCGTCTGCTAAGGCAAAGTCGCCTTTTTTCATCACAAATTCCGTCTTTCCCGGCTTTCTGACGCGAAACACCAACGTAATCAGCTCGCCTTGGCCGGAAAGCGGTTTTATCATTCCGCCGGTAAGTCGAATTGAACCCTCACGAGCTTTAGGCGGAAGTGATTGCCAAAAATCAACGACCGAGTGGGCGGTAGAGGCGCGCAGAAATTCAAAATGTTCCCGCGAATACTGAAGTTTAATATCAAAAGCGTTTACCGGCGAGCGCGGCGTGGCGAGTACCCGTAGTTCTAACTCCGATTCCGAAGTAATAATGCCTGCTTCCAGATGAATACTAGTGGTTTGCGCTTGAGCGTAAAGTGTGAATCCTGAAGCGCAAAGCACAAAAAAGATAGCGATAAATATTTTTATTTTTTTTAATTTTATTTTTTTTACATTCATATTATTACATGATTTAAGGTTTATGTTTTAAGTTGCCCGCTTCACCCTGTATTATCCCACCGATAAAGCAAGATAGAAACGTCAACGTACGTTACTTTTCCGTCAGTGTTCAGGTCGGAGCATTGTCCGGCCGACGGAGTTTTGTCAAACCACCAAAGTATAATACTCAAGTCCCTAAAGTTAATCAGTCCGTCTGTGTTGCAGTCACCGGTCGGCAGAGCCGGCGTTGGTTCTGGCTCCGGTTTTTTTGTCGGAGTTGGTGAAGCATAACCTTCACCGTCTCCGCAGGAACCACAGTCAGTCGGGCAACTACTACAAGTTTCAGAACCATTACAACTTCCATCTCCGCAGGAGGGTTCAGGACTTGGATCGGTTTCCTCATCATCGCTTTGAGATGAGCAACCTGGATCGTCAGGATAATCAATTTTGCCGTCGCTGTCATTGTCTTGACCGTCGTAACACTGCGGATTAGGCATTATTTCAATCTGAAAATTAGCCGATGAACTGGCCAGAGCACTTCTTGATATCAGTTTCAAGGCGCAAAATGAGAACACCAAAAATAAAATTAGGAAATATAAAGATCTATTTTTAAATTTTGACTTATTGTTTCGCATTGTGATTTTTAAAATTTAAGGACCTTGCAACGTTTAAAGTGTCAGCAGATTAAATTTTAGATTGTCCAAAAGGACTTTATAGATGTCATTTCGATAATTTCATTTGAATCTTAAATCCTTTAAGTGTAACAAAAACTTATCTTTTCGTATACCATTTTTTTGCCATTCTTCTTTTGCAAAAATTACAAAAAGATTCAATGCCGTTAATATGATTTTTACCTTGAGAAAATTTATTCTTCAATTTACTAAAATCTACAATCTTTAAACAAAGCAGGCCAAAATATTTAGTCATATGCTCAAAGGAGATACCAATAGCTTTTGTAATTAAAACTTTATTGGAATTATTAGAAGAATACTGTAATGATTACCAAAAATTTATATTCACTTAGTCGTGATCGTTTACAATATCTATTTTTCATTGATTTTACAGCCATATTAGCTTGTCGCTATGGACTAAACATTGCAAGACCTAATTTAAATTTATATAGCCGTTACTGTTAGAGTCATATCGATAGTATAATTATCCGCTGACTGGTCCGCTGGAATGGTCTGTGAAACATTAATACCGGTAAAATCCCAATAGCAACCTGTATCAGCCGAGGCACCGGCAGTGAGTAAAGTGATAGAATCTGTTACGCCCTCAGAAAAAGCAGCCGAGGAGCCTTTAGTAATATTTGTTGTGTTGCAAGTTCCTCCGAGTGTTCCACCGGAAGCATCCATTGTCATCTGTCCGCCCAAACTATCCGCGTCAGCCCCATCGCCACCATTTGCAGTTGGATCGTTGAAATCATAATCACTTGTGGCGCCGTTCCAAAAGGCGGTTGAAGAATTTGCGGCAACGGTTAGTGTCCATTGCGCGTTGCTGGTAGTGTTGGTCACGCGTATTTTTTCCGTAGAAACTCCAAAAACTCCAGTGCTCTGTTGGGAAGTAAATGCGGTGGTTTTCATATCCATAGCCATTGAAGGATTTGAAACTGAAGAGCCACCGGAATCAACGATATCAACAGTTAGCGTTCCGGATGTCCAACTTACTGTCCAGTCGTTTAAATAGGGCGTGCCACCGGAATTAGTGAGCGTCGCCTGCAAACAGATGCGGTTATAGGTAGTAGTGTTAAGACCGGAAAGGTCAATTGGACTTGCCGTAACATCAAATCCCGTTGAATTTCCCGAAAGCGCGCCGTCCGGGATAATCGTGTCACACGCGGTAGTAGCAGTATAGTAGACGCGGAGCTTTACATCACCGTTGGTTTCAGTCGTTGAAAAAGAAGTCGTATCCCAAGTTGATTGTCCAGTAACCCAATCAAAATCAATTTCCGGAGACATAATAGTGCCTGAAGTTGGCGGACTTTGCAGAACTATATTGCCGGAGGAAGCGTCAAAAGCGACAATGGTAATAA
>CAZKYQ010000212.1:0-3395 GCA_964556975.1 uncultured Ignavibacteria bacterium | reverse complement strand
ACGCCCAGGTCGATACGCTGGAGCTTGTGGAGATTGGCAGTATTCAGGCATCATCAGAGATAACAGAGTTGTACGTTGAGGACCTTGACGGCGACAGCCTTAAAGAGATAATCCTCTGCACCGATTATTTCGTCTATATCTACGACAACCAGACATACCAGGTGGAATGGACTAGCCCGCCACTACTCGCGCCGACCGACCTCTTGTTTGAGGATATAAACGGTGATGGCTTGACTGACCTTTCAGTAAAAGACAGCACTAATATTCACCTGTTCGACCCGCACACACCGCAGACCATCTGGACAAGCCCGCCACTGGACAGCACCTACAAATGCTACACCATTGGCGATAGGAATGATGATGACTGGGTTGATGTGGCGATTGTAAGCATGGAATGGTTTACAAGATCCTGGAATCTTTATAATATGGATACAGTATGGGTAGATCTCTATGATGGTCCCACATTTTCGGATTTCCAAAATTTCGTTTTCTTAATAAATAATTATGTCGTTGACTATGGCACATTAATTGCCGGAAGAACAGAAACGCCTTTTACTATTTCTATCAATGAGATCACAGAATCAGCCGGGCTCGAAATCAAGATTTTTATATACTCATATACGCGGCATGGTTGGATTAATGAATGGAGCCATTCTGAAATGTATAATACTGGCTCATTAAGGATTTTTAATTCCATCGATTTTTCTCAAGTTTTATTGTCTGAATTTGAAGGTAAACTTTTGTATTATGAATATCAAGAATCAGGTGATTCAGTAACTCTTAATGCGATCACCCGCAGTAGTGACACTACATACGACTATACAGCAACCTATTGGGATATTTACTCCTGTAGCGCCGATTCGGTATTAGAATCATATACGCTTTATAGATGGCAACAAATTTGGCCGGACATCTTAAACTGGGACGGTTTGATTATCGGCGATTTTAATTACAACAACCCTGGCCTTGAAAACTGCTACGGCGCGGAAGATACGCTCGTTCTCTTACGATTCCCCGAAGTCGATACAATTTGGACGCAAGCTATAGATGATATTGATTCGGTATTATATCGTTATGCAGGTAATTCGCTTTATAATTCTCCTCAAATTATCTGCGCTATCGGGGATCCATTAATAGAATATAACTTTTTTAACGGTTCCGACGGTGCGTTATCGTCAATCCTCCCTGATCCCGGTTATGAGCTATCTCAAGTAGCTGATCTAAATGGCGACATCAACGATGAGATTCTCTCGTTCCAGGGCAGTGCTTTGTATATTTATGATCTCGATTTCGCAACGGGCATTGGGGATAACGCCAGGCTCCCGCAAAGGGCGTTTCTGCGAACCAACTACCCCAACCCCTTCAACTCCTCCACCACAATCGAATACGGCCTGCCGGAGGCGGAGCATGTCAGAATTGAAATCTACGACCTTCTTGGCCGCAAGGTTGAAACGCTTGTAAACGAAGAGATGCAAGCGGGGCGGCATCAGGTTGTTTGGGAGGCTGATCGTTACGCCTCCGGGCTTTATTTCTACCGGATAGATGCGGGCGATTATTCAGATACGAAACGGATGGTTTATTTGAAGTAGGCCGCACACGATCAGACACTATTTCGGTCAGGAAGGGGTTCCTGACCGCTCGATAAATATAAATTGTCATTCCCGAAATCTCTTATCGGGAATCCAGTAGACGGTCCGTTTGACGGCCTAATAAAACCACATTTCCCTTGACAAAATAACGAGGCCTGTCTATTTTAAAGCCAGAAGAAACAATATCGATGGGGGTTGATATGCGGGTAATTATATTCTGGGTTATAGCGTTAATGATTCTGCC
Source organism: uncultured Ignavibacteria bacterium (assembly GCA_964556975.1). GTDB lineage: Bacteria > Zixibacteria > MSB-5A5 > UBA10806 > UBA10806. Next base: position 1,562 of record CAZKYQ010000212.1, on the reverse strand, counting down.
GTTGGTTTCATACGCCCAGGTCGATACGCTGGAGCTTGTTGAGATTGGCAGTATTCAGGCATCATCGGAGATAACGGAGCTGTATGTTGAGGACTTGGACGGCGACAGCCTGAAAGAGATAATTCTTTGCACCGATTATTTCGTTTATATTTACGACAGCCAGACCTACCAGGTAAAATGGACAAGCCCGCCTCTACTCGCCCCGACCGACCTCTTGTTTGAGGATATAAACGGTGATGGCTTGACTGACCTTTCTGTAAAAGACAGCACCAATATTCATCTTTTCGACCCGCACACACCGCAAACCATCTGGACCAGCCCACCGCTCGACAGCACCTACAAATGCTACACCATTGGCGATAGGAATGATGATGACTGGGTTGATGTGGCCGTTGTCAAACAGGAGTCGTTTTCCAGGCCTGACGATCCGAATAATCGTGATACTTCTTGGGTATTGCTCTTTAATGGTCCTCAATTTAGCCAAAATGAGACATTTACGATATTGCTGAGCAATTTTTCAACCCATGAAAGCTATTACTTTTATCGGCATTCGGAACTTGCCGCCAAAATAGCATTTTCAAAATTGGGCGATTTGGGATCAGAAGAAAATAGGATAGCCGTCTGTTCTGAAATCCTTGATTATTATGATTCATATGTAATGGGAGAATCATGGTCTTATTCGGGCAACCTATTTATGTTCAATGGAATTAACTTTGATAGTATTTTGGTATATAATACCTTCCAGATCGATAAATTGAATAGAATTGAAGTAAACAGCGAATATTTCTTACATTTAATTTCATACTGGCAAACCTTCGATTCTCCGTCAGGTCATAGTGAATTATCATATTACATCCACGTTTTCAATTCGAATTCTTTAATTGCCCTGGATTCCGTATGGAATGGTAGTACATGGAGATGGCGCAATTATTATTTCCATAAGGTTGGAGAAGCAGAAACGGATTTGCGGATCTTTTACGGAACTAATGATTCCTTGCACACTTTAAACTATGACGGTTCGTTTCTACTATGGGAAAATAGCGGAATAACACAGCCATTTGAAATAATTAGCGTATACAATGATAATACTTTATTTTCTGCCCCACAGATTACTTGCGGTATTGGATATCAAATTACGCATTACGAGTTGTACGACGGCGCAGACGGATCGTTATCGGCGATTATCCCCCTTTTCGGCGGGGAGATATCATTGACCGTAGATCTCGATAATGACGGTATCGACGCTGTCCTGTCCATTCAGAATTCGGAATTGAAAATATATCTGGATGAAACTGTAACCGATATCGAGGAAGACTCACCTAAACTGCCTTCATTGTATAATCTATCCAACTACCCCAACCCCTTCAACTCCTTCACCACAATCGAATACGGCCTGCCGGAGGCGGGGAATGTTAATATTGCAATATACGATCTGCTTGGCCGCAAGGTCGAAACGCTTGTAAACGAAGAGATGCAAGCGGGGCGGCATCAGGTTGTTTGGGAGGCTGATCGTTACGCCTCCGGGCTTTATTTCTACCGGATAGATGCGGGCGATTATTCAG
>CAZKYQ010000211.1:0-3398 GCA_964556975.1 uncultured Ignavibacteria bacterium | reverse complement strand
CCACATTAGCAACGCATCTTCGCGTGATCATGCAAGCGGTACATAGCGCGGACCAGCGGCGGGATCAGAACCGGAAAACCAGGCGGTTATGCAATTATGTGAAGATCATAATTTTCAGTTTGCGCTTCATTATCATGGGGGAAGTGAAAAGATCCTGCATTCTTGGGGGTATGACAGGTTTTTTACGCCGGATCATCATTTCTATCGATCTATTGGCGATACTATGGGGACATTTACCGGTTATCCGGTTGGTATGACATGGCAACAGCTTTATCCCAGCAATGGAAACGCATACGATTATTCGTACGGTGAGATTACAACCAAAAATAGTATCTATGGATTTACATGTGAAGCCGGTCCATTCTGGCCAAATCAATCAAGTATACCGGGTCTAATAGATATGCATCGCAATTACAACATCTCGATGTCCCTACTCGCGGATAATAAATGGAGGGTAATTTCTCCGGGAGGGCCTCTGATATCTCAAATGGATACAAGTTTCTCGGGCGATTTCACCGTGAACTGGAATATGACAGCGGGCGACACAATTCCTCCGAGATTTGAACTCCAGGAAGTTTCCGGGGAAACCTTTATTACAGACGGAGCGGAGAATGGAGATACTAACTGGCTGATGGATGGCTTCTCCATTTCCAGTACACATCATTCCGGTTCTTACGGTTTTTACTCCGGCAACTTCGATAGCTATCACGCTGTTATGACCCTGGCATCGCCTTTGAAAATAGAGGGCCCATCAAACCTGACATTTTACATCAATTACAATATTGAGACAAATTACGATTTCGGATTTGTTCAGGTTTCGACTGATGGTATCAATTTCGTGACTTTGGAAAGATATACAGGAAGTTCCGGCGGTTGGACAGAACGCACTTACAGCCTTGATTCATTAATAGGTGAAGATATTTATATCAGATTTCAATACGATACCGATCAGAACACGCTTAATACGGGAATGTATATTGATGAAATCTTTCCCGTGCAGGTTTATTCCGAAGTTACGGTAATAGACGATAATATCACCGGGAACAGCTATGAAATGACCGGTCAAGTTTCCGGGATTTATTCATATCGGGTAAGGGCGGAGAATGTTTCCGGATGGGGAGTTTTCGGAAACACCGAGGATATCGTCGTTGAGGCTTTTCAATCGGATTGCCACTACACTCCCGGCGATGTCAATGATAGCGGCGATTTTAACGGACTTGATGTTACTTACGCTGTAGCTTATTTCAAAGGCGGCCCGGCGCCATTATATCAATGTGAATGTACTTTTAACAATACATGGCATGTATCGGGCGATGTCAACGCGAGTTGTGATTTCAACGGCCTTGATATTACCTATATGGTAGCTTTTCTTAAGGGCGGCCAGATGTTGCAATTTTGCGGCGATTGTCCTCCGTCATGGAATTAGGCGGATTATTTATGCTAAAGATTGAAAATGCTGTTTTAGTTGTTGTGGACATACAGGGTAAACTCGCCGGCCTGATGCACAATAAAGAAGAGTTTTTCTCGAATGTTATCAAGATGATAAAAGGCGCCAAAGCCCTTGAACTGCCGATTATCTGGAACGAACAGCTTCCCGATAAGCTGGGGCCGACTATCCCGGAGATAAGTGAGCTTTTATCCGGCCTGTCCCCATTGGAGAAAAGCACATTTAGCTGTTGCGGTAATTCGGATTTTTCCACTAAGCTGGAATCAACAAGGCGCAAACAAGTCTTATTGGCCGGTATGGAAACTCATGTATGCGTTTACCAGACCGCCATTGATCTTTTATCTCAAGGATATGAAGTTTATCTTATCGCAGATGCTGTATCATCGCGAACCCTTCGAAACATTGAACTCGGAATAGAAGCCATGAAAAACGCGGGGGCCAAAATCACCAGCGTTGAAATGGCTTTGTTCGAGATGCTTCAAAAAGCCGAAGGCGGCAAATTTAAAGAGATAATCGGCATAGTCAAATAGTGAAAAAAATCCGCATAATCGTTATTGGCGGCGGACCGGCCGGTTTGATGGCGGCAGGGCAGGCCGCGCGTTTGGGCGCGGATGTGATCTTAATTGAAAAAAAAGACCGCCCCGCCAGAAAATTAAGAATTACAGGGAAGGGCCGTTGCAATCTAACAAATACCGCCTCATTGGAAGATTTTGTCAGCCGATTTGGTTCCAACGGTAAGTTTCTGTATTCCGCGTTTTCTAGTTTCTTTTCAAAAGACCTCGTAAAATTTATAAAAAAAATTGGCATAAAAACCAGCTCCGAGCGGGGAGGACGGGTTTTTCCTGAATCCGGCAATGCCGTTGAAATTGTAAATGCTCTTATTAACTGGGCTGAAAGTTCCGGTGTAAGAATCAATTTAAACTCAAATGTGGAAGAATTAATAATAAAAGATAACAAAATTATTGGTGTTTCGGTTAAAACCGTTGAAAAATATAAAAAAAACAAAAGAAATATCTTTGCGGACAGAATAATTATCGCTACCGGAGGGGTTTCTTATCCTGCTACCGGTTCGACAGGCGACGGTTATAAATTTGCGAAATCTGCCGGACATAAAATCATTCCCGTTAAACCGGCCTTGGTGCCTTTGATAACAAAAGGGGAGACCGCTAAAAGATTGCAGGGGTTAAGCCTCAAAAACGCGAAAGTCAAAGTTATTGTCGATGAAAAAAAAATCCATGAAGAGTTTGGGGAGATGCTTTTTACCCATTTCGGCGTTTCGGGCCCGATAATTCTAACAATGAGCAAAATGATCGTCGCCAATTTGCACAAAAAAAGAAAAGTGGTTTTAGTCATAGATTTAAAACCGGCCCTCGATGACGCCAAGCTCGATAAGCGGCTTTTGCGTGATTTTGAAGAACATGGGAAAAAACAGTTTGGCTCCGCTCTCAAGAACCTTTTGCCGCGAAAGCTTATACCGGTATGTATTGATTCAACCGGAATACGCGCCGAAAAATTATGCAGTGAAATCTCGTCGGATGAAAGAAAAAAACTGAAAACGTGGCTGAAGAATTTCGCGCTCAAGGTTTCCGGCCATCGCCCGATTGCCGAAGCGATAATAACCGCGGGCGGAGTTAGCTTGAAAGAAGTAAACCCCAAAACGATGGAATCATTAAAAGCCGAAGGATTGTATTTCGCGGGAGAGATGCTTGACTTTGACGGTGAAACAGGCGGTTTTAATTTGCAGGCCGCTTTTTCGACCGGGTATCTGGCGGGTATCTCCGCGGCATCTTGAACAAACTGGACTTGGCCGCCGGATAATTGCCCGCTTTTTAATCACGAAAACCCATTATAACGGAATAAGGGACATTTAAAGTAAGACATTCTTGACAAATGGGTCAATTCTGCCAGATAAATTCCAATATTTGCACTTTATTGTTGACATTTTAGACTT
>CAZKYQ010000210.1:0-3448 GCA_964556975.1 uncultured Ignavibacteria bacterium | reverse complement strand
AATAAATATAGTCATTATTCTTGCATTTGTCAAGCTGGAATTTCCCGAAATATATGGTTTAAGTCAGCAATTCTCCTCCCCCATTAATCGCTTGCTAATTACAAACCGATTTAATAAATTGCGGTTTCGATTTATTATCGCCGCCTGATATTGCGGTTAATTACGGAGGATTGATGAGTAAAAATAAGTTCTTGTTTACATCGGAGTCGGTAACCGAAGGGCATCCGGATAAAGTATGCGACCAAATTTCTGACGCGGTTTTAGATGATGTCTTCAGACAGGATACGAATGGCCGGGTAGCCTGCGAGACATTTATCACCGTTGGGCTTGTGATTGTCGGCGGAGAAATCACAACGACCGGATATGTAGACGTTAACGGCCTGGTTAGAGACGTTCTAAGGGATATCGGATATACCGATCCTAAATATGGTTTTAATTTTATGACATGCTCGGTTCTAAATGCCATAGGCGCGCAGTCGCCGGATATCGCCCAGGGCGTCGATACGGGCGGCGCGGGCGATCAGGGTTTTATGATCGGTTACGCGGTAAATCATACCAAAGAATTGATGCCTCTTCCGCTAAGCCTTGCTCACAGGGTAACGGCCCAACTGGCGAAGGTTCGGAAGGAAGCGATTTTGCCTTATCTGGGCCCCGACGGCAAATCGCAGGTTACGGTAGAATTCGAAGACGGACATCCCAAAAGGGTCGATACGGTTTTGGTGTCGTCTCAGCATACCGAAGATATCCTTGACGATACCGGCAGGATGATAACCAAGAAGGCAACAGATGAGATCATCCACGAAGTTGTAACCAAGGTAATACCCAAAGACCTGCTTGATGACAATACTAAATATCTTGTGAACCCGACCGGCAAATTCGTGATTGGCGGGCCGCAGTCCGATACCGGAGTGACAGGCAGAAAGATAATTGTCGATACTTACGGCGGTTCGGCCCCGCATGGCGGCGGAGCGTTTTCCGGCAAAGACCCAACGAAAGTTGACCGGTCGGCAACATATATGGCAAGATATATCGCCAAAAATATCGTGGCCTCTGGTTTGGCGGATGAATGTATGATTCAGCTTGCTTACGCGATAGGAATTGCCGAGCCTGTATCAATAATGGTTGACACTAAAGGAACAGGCTCCATTCCTGATTCGGCGCTTACGGAGCTTGTCAGGAAAAATTTTGAATTAACGCCCAAGGGAATAATTAGTAGTCTGGATTTGCTAAAGCCGATTTTCAAAAAGACAGCCGCCTATGGGCATTTTGGACGCGAACTGCCTGAGTTCGCATGGGAGAAAACCGATAAAGCCGATAATCTGAAGAAAGGCGCTTGAGGGAGATTGCCATAATGAAATATGATGTAAAAGACCTAAGCCTGGCCGCGGCCGGCAAAAAGAAAATCGAATGGGCCGAAAAATTCATGCCGGTGTTGCGGCAGATAAGAAAAAGATTCCAAAAGGATAAGCCGCTTAAAGGTGTAAAATTGGCCTGCTGTCTTCATGTTACTACTGAAACAGCTAATCTTATGATCACTTTGAAAGCCGGCGGGGCCGAGCCTTATCTTTGCGCCTCTAATCCTCTTTCGACTCAGGATGATACGGCGGCATCTCTTGTAAAAGACCACAAAATCCCGACATTCGCCATCAGGGGCGAATCAAACAAGGTTTATTACGATCATATTAACGCCTGCCTGGATCCAAAGCCAAGCATAACCATGGATGATGGAGCTGATCTTGTAAGTGTCCTTCATTCCAAAAGAAAAAATCAGGTCGATAATATAATCGGCGGTTCTGAGGAAACAACTACGGGAGTAATCAGGCTCAAGGCGATGGAAAAGAAAGGCGTGCTTTTATTTCCTGTGCTGGCGGTGAACGATTCTAAAACGAAACACTTTTTCGATAACCGTTACGGAACAGGCCAATCGACACTTGACGGGATTTTGAGGGCGACAAATATTCTCTTGGCCGGTACTAATTTTGTAGTTGCCGGCTATGGATGGTGCGGGCGAGGGCTGGCCCGGCGCGCTCAGGGAATGGGCGCCAATGTTATTGTAACGGAAATCAATCCGCTTCCCGCGCTGGAGGCGGTAATGGATGGATTTCGGGTTATGCCAATGGCCAAAGCCGCCAAAATCGGCGATATTTTTGTTACCCTGACGGGCAATTGCGAAGTCGTTCGCGAAGAACATTTTAAAGCAATGAAAGACGGCGCCATTGTCGCCAATTCCGGCCATTTCGATGTTGAGATCGATCTCAAGTCATTAAGGAAAATGGCAACTAAAAAGCGGGATATTCGCCCCAGCGTTGTCGAATACACGATTAAAGGCGGGAAACGGATTCTTATTCTGGCCGAGGGCCGCCTTGTAAATCTCGCGGCGGCGGAGGGCCATCCCGCGTCGGTAATGGATATGAGCTTTGCCAATCAATCACTTGGCGCGGAATGGATGCTGAAAAACGGCGATAAACTTCAGAAGAAAGTATATGCGATTCCGGAAAAACTTGATATGGAGATTGCCAGGATGAAACTTCAAGGAATGGGATCTACGCTTGATAAACTGACTCCAACCCAGAAAAAATACCTGGCCTCGTGGGAGATAGGTACTTAAACCCGACTTTTAGCCCGAAATTGTAAAGCCGTGCCGGGTGTTCGGCATGGCTTTATTTTTCTAATATTCTTTCTCAAGAAGCCGAAAACATATTAAGGTTTAACTATATTAGGAGGTTGTTTTTATGCCGACAGGTGTTGTGAAGTGGTTTAATGAGAAAAAGGGTTTTGGTTTTATTACGCCGCCCGATGGCGGTTCCGATGTTTTTGTTCATTACTCGACAATTAAGGATGATGGATTCAAGACGCTCGCCGAAGGCCAGATGGTCGAATATCAGGCTACGGAAGGTCCCAAGGGCCAGAACGCTACGGAAGTTATTAAGCTATAATCAAAATTTAATTTTAGGCGCTTTCTAAAACGCCGGGTCTTCCGGCGGATTAGCGTAGAAATTGAAAACGACATATATTTTTGGATAGCTATCTATGGCTATTTGAGCAATATCATTTTGGGGGCAAGCTGATATTTACGGTTTGACAATCTATAATCTTATTATTTAATGGCTTTTAAGATCGCGAATTTGTTCATATCAATATGTAGTAATGTCTATTACTTCCGTGCCTTAAAGAACATAATAGCCCCCACCATCAAAAAGAATATATCACCGATGGAAGCCGCAAGGAGCGGTGGGATTTTGCCGTTGTTGCCGAGGCTTTGCCCGGTGCGTATCAAAACGAAAAATACAAATGATATGATTATAGATAATCCGAATCCCACGGAAGGCCCGGCCCGGCGCGGATTGGCCGCCAGCGGTATGCCGATCAAAACAAGTATAAAATTCGCGAACGGAAATGTTATCTTAAGATACAACTCCACCCAATCCTTTTTGGCGTCCTCGCCGAT
>CAZKYQ010000209.1:0-3455 GCA_964556975.1 uncultured Ignavibacteria bacterium | reverse complement strand
CTACTTTTAAGTTTTCTGGATTCCCGATCAGAGATTTCGGGAATGACAAAATGCGGGGAGCCGTAGGTTAGGGGTTTAGAGGCTGTCCCAAAAGGTACCTTTTCCGGTCATCGCAAGGAGCGGAGCGACGAAGCGATCTCCATAACCCGATGAGATTGCTTCGCTTCGCTCGCAATGACTTTAATTTTAATTGTTCAAACATTCCAATTCTGGACTTGTGGGACAGCCTCGGGGTTCCTTACAGCGCAGGAAATCCCGAAATGGAACTAAATTCCAAGGTATTTGTCTCAACAAAATATCTGGAATCTATTGGAACATAAGAGATTAAAAAAAAGTTTAAAATAATACTTTACTTTTTAGTAAAGTATTCGTACAATCTTTACGAAAGGATAAAGTATGAAGGTTACGGCTTTAGAAGAATACGGATTACGATGCATGGTGCTTTTGGCTAAAGGTGAACAAAGCAGGCCACTCACATTACCGGAATTTGGCTTTAAGGAAGGCGTCTCTATCCCTTATGCCGGGAAACTTCTAATGATCCTGAAAAACGGAGGACTGGTTAAGGCGGTCCGCGGTAGAAACGGCGGGTATATATTGGCTGTACCGCCGGAGCAAATCACTTTGAAAGAAATTTTCGACGCTCTGGGAGAACCTGTGTTTTCCTCAAGCCATTGCGACCGGTTTTCCGGCGAAAACGAAATCTGCGTTCATTCCGCCGGATGTTCAGTCAGGAATATTTGGGAGACATTCGAGGACTTCATAAACGCCTTTTTGGAGAAAATAACTTTGGCTGATCTGGCGGCGGGCGATGATAAACTTTTGAAAAAAGCAAATTTGGAAATACTGACTCGGAAATAATAGGAAACCGGACCTTTGTTTGTTCGGTTTACGATTTGAGCAATTTTGATTCTAAGAGAAAGGGCTGAAATGAAAGATAACAATGCAATTTTTTCGATAAGAGATATTCATGTAACGATAGAGGGCAAGGAAGTCGTGAAGGGCGTTTCGATAGATATCGAAAGGGGCGAAAAACATGTTATTATGGGACCCAACGGTTCGGGGAAATCGAGCCTTGCTAACGCTCTTGCCGGACATCCAAATTATGAAATCACATCGGGCGAAGCCTTTTTAGACGGCGAGGACCTTTTGAAAATGGACGCGACCGATAGATCGTTGGCCGGGTTATTTCTCTCGTTTCAATATCCGCTCGCCATACCCGGAGTAACGGTTGCTAATTTTTTAAGAAGCGCGATAAAAGCCCGCTCGAATGGCGATGATTCAAGGCTCCGAAATTTCCGCAAGGAGCTAATGGAAAAGTTCAAGCTTTTGGAAATGAACAAGGTTTTCGCGACACGATATGTTAATGACGGTTTCTCAGGAGGCGAGAAAAAACGATTAGAAATCCTTCAAATGGCCATGCTGAAACCAAAGCTTGCCATTCTCGATGAGACAGATTCCGGTCTTGATATCGACGCGCTGAAAATAGTCGCAAATGGAATCAACAAGTCATCATCGTCGGAGAATGGCGTATTACTTGTTACTCATTACCAGAGAATCTTAAATTACATCAAGGCCGATAAAATTCATGTGATGATAGACGGGAAGCTTGTTCACTCCGGCGGCCCTGAACTTGCCGAAAAACTCGAAGCGCAGGGCTATGACTGGATGAAGCAACAATCGGCTGAGGAAATCGGGGTATAAAATGAGTGAGATAGTTCAAAGCAAAAAGATCCAGGATATTGGCGACGACTATGCCGCCAAATATGGATTTCATGATCCCGAAGAATATTTCCACAAAGGCGCGAGGGGCCTGAACCATGAAGTTGTGGAGATGATTTCCCGAATGAAAAAGGAACCGGAATGGATGCGGAAATTCAGGCATGATTCCCTGGATACATATCTTTCGAAACCGATGCCGACATGGGGCAATACCAGGCTTCTTAGTGAAATCGATTTTGAAAATATCTATTACTACATTAAACCGATCGAAGCTCAAGGCAAATCCTGGGAAGATATCCCGGAGAATATAAAAGATACATTCGAAAAATTAGGTATTCCAGAAGCCGAGAGAAAGTTCCTTGCCGGAGTGTCGGCGCAATATGAATCGGAAGTCGTTTATCATTCGCTCAAGAAAGAACTCGAAGAGCAGGGCGTTATTTTTCTCGATATGGACAGTGGACTTCGGGAACACCCTGAGATTGTGAAGAAATATTTCGCGACTTTGATACCAGCCGGAGATAATAAATTCTCGGCTTTGAATTCCGCTGTCTGGTCCGGAGGATCTTTTATCTACATTCCGCCGGGAATAGATGTTAAAATTCCGCTTCAAGCATATTTCAGAATCAACGCGGAAAACATGGGGCAGTTTGAGAGAACATTAATTATCGCCGACAAAGGCTCCCGCGTGCATTATATAGAAGGATGCACCGCGCCGGTCTATAGCTCTGATTCATTACACACGGCTGTGGTCGAATTGATAGCGTTGGAAGATTCCTACATTCGATATACTACGATACAAAACTGGTCCAAAAACATTTATAATCTGGTTACCAAAAGGGCCATGGCGCACAAGGGCGCTACGGTGGAATGGGTTGACGGCAATCTCGGCTCGAAATTGACAATGAAGTACCCTTGTATATATCTGGTTGGCGAACATGCTAAAGGCGAAGTGCTTTCAATCGCCTTTGCCGGCGAAGGTCAGCATCAGGATGCCGGAGCAAAGGTAATCCATGCCGCGCCTAATACAAGTTCGAGGATCACGTCAAAATCCATCTCCAAGTCATCCGGGCGGTCATCTTATCGCGGATTAGTGAAAGTCTATCCCAACGCCAGGAAGAGCAAAGTTTCCGTGGAATGCGACGCCTTACTTCTGGACGAAGCATCAAGATCAGACACATACCCGACTATGGAGATCGATTCCGATGATGTTCGGATAGAGCATGAGGCGAGAGTAAGCAAGGTAGCCGAGGAACAGCTTTTCTACTTGACCAGCCGTGGACTTTCCGAAGATGAAGCGCGTCTTTTGATAATCAACGGATTTATCGAACCATTCACAAAAGAGCTTCCCATGGAATACGCGGTCGAGCTGAACAGGTTAATCGAGCTTGAAATGGAGGGATCAGTTGGATAAGAGCACTGTTGTTGAGAAAAGGAATATCAACACTAAAAATAGCCCTTTCAGAAAAATAGGAAAATCCGAACAGGAGTGGATTTATAGATTAAGAAAGCAGGGCTGGGAATTTTACCATGACTCTCCCCTGCCTAAAAGATCGGACCATCTTTGGCGGTATTCCGATCCGGCGATTTTCAACCCCCAAATTACAGAGCCCGGCAAGGACTTTACAAAAAATATTCCAAAAGGCTTTTCCGGTACAACGGCAGAAAATCCGGAGCTTCAAAACAAGGGTATCATCTTTAAAGACCTGTTGTCCGCATTGAAAGAAAACGGCAACCTG
>CAZKYQ010000208.1:0-3498 GCA_964556975.1 uncultured Ignavibacteria bacterium | reverse complement strand
TCTTCGGTGGAGAGTTTCCGAAAAGGCTCCATACGGAGGATGGCATGGTAATGGTTGTCCATAATGGTGTAAGTAGCGACTTCGCAGCGGTAGGCTGAAGCGTAATATAGCAGAAAGCGAATGAGATTTTCTTTGGCTTCGGGCTTGTCGGCTAGGGGGTATTCGTCTTTATGGCAGGCGAGGGGACAGAATAAATGATAACAATCTTTTCCACAGATAAGCCTGTAAAAAATCTTGATGACGCTTCGGCAGCGGACCATGAAAGGTTCGCAAAATTCTTCACATTAATGTTGGAATCGGGAGTTCATTTACCGCCATCGGGATATGAAGCCTGGTTCATTTCCACAAGCCATGATGAAAAAACTATTCAAACAACGATAGATATCGCCGAAAGCGTGTTTTCCTTGCTAATATAAGCATGAATTTAAGGGTAACATATAACTGCTAATCAATCTGCCTCAATTTACTTCTTGCGATATTTTCATTGTTTATCCCCCAAAAAGCGTAAATTATATAATTCTGATTAAAAGTGAAATAATGTTGACAAATTTAATAAAAGAGTTATTTTATAATTGGAAAACAAAATAATTCTAATTCAATTAATCTGTTTCCACCATTAGCACGGGAAAGGAGATGAAACGGGAAAAACGTATTGTCTTTTAACATCTTAACTTAAGAGGGATTATTTATGAGGAATTTTTTAATGATTTTTGTCTTGACCGCATTTTTGCTTGGGAGCGCTTTCATTGGCGGCGCTTACGCCCAGGATGTTGTTTATAGCGAGAATTTCGATAGCGGCATGGGAGCTTGGTCGGGCCAATGGGGAATAGCTACATCAAACTATCATTCCCCGCCAAATTCTTTGGCGGATTCTCCATCCGGAAATTATTTGCCGGACGCTAATGTTTCTGTAACATTGACTTCTGACATTGACCTTTCAACATACCCCGGAGCCACGGTTGATTTTTGGACTAAATATGATATTGAAACGGGATTTGATTACGTTTACATGTATGTATCCTCAAACGGCGGCCAAACATGGAATGATTTTCATACCTTTAATGGCGAGGGCGTAGCCTGGCATAATTTTGAAGCTGATCTTGGAGGCTATGCAGGTGAGAGCGTCAGGTTTAAATTTACGCTGGTTACCGATGGCGCTTATGAAGTCGATGGTATGTATATCGATGATTTCACCGTAACAGGCCTCACCGGCGACAACAGCCCGCCTCTGATTTTACATGAAGGCCCAACGGTCTTTACAAGCGTACCGGAGGAATTCACGGTCGTCGCAACTATTACTGATTTTTCCGGAGTTAGCAGCGCCTGGGTTACTTATACTGTTGACAATGGCCAGGATGAAATCGCGAATACCGACAGCACCGTTGGAGACGTTTATTATTTCACTATTCCAATGTCAGAGGCCGGGGCCCATGTCAATTATACAATTTCCGCTGAAGACAACGCGAACAATATGGGCACATCAGCCGAAGAACATTATGTTTCCGGTACGGTAATTTACTATGACGACGGCGAACCGGAATTCATTTACGAATACCTGGCCAACGATAAATGCGCTGTCAGGTTTACGCCGTCAGCCCAGTGCATTGTTGTAACTGGTCTGATCAGCCTTTATACCGATGTAAATCGTCCAATCGATACTGTAGACGTCGAAGTTTGGGATAACGGCTCCGGCAACTACCCGGGACAATCAATTGCTGGTCCTATCGCTACATGGCCTGCCTCGACTCTTGAGAATCCGCATGAGGTAACCTATATAGATTTTAGAGGTCTAAATCTCACGGTTGATTCCGATTTTCACGTAGGTTATACCTATCGCACTCAATGGCCGGTAATTCTTGGCGATTCGCCTATGGTTACCAACCGTTCAAATTATTATTCAGTTGGCACGTGGATGCCGGCGACTACAGATTTTATTTTAAGGGCGATAGTCGATTACAACATAGTCGGGGTTGAAGATGGCAATGTGCAGACGCCAATTAAATTCGGACTTCAGCAGAACTATCCAAACCCGTTTAACGCAAAAACAACGATGAATTACTCCATCCCCAATGCTGGAGATGTCAAGCTTGACGTGTTTAATCTGCTTGGACAGCATGTGACGACATTGGTAAATGAACATCAGGATCAAGGTGAATACAGCGTTAATTGGGACGCCAATGACTTGCCATCCGGTGTTTATTTTGCGAAATTAACAATCGAGAATTCGTCGAAAAGTATCAAATTGATGCTTCTTAAATAATTTTTCAAAGAAATTCAGATTAAAAAGGGAGCTTTTCTATGGCTCCCTTTTATTATTATTGGAAATTATCAAAAATATTACAAGAAATCTATAACTATATGTAGCATAAGCAATTAATGACCATAGGCAATGTTTCTCAGCCCATTAAAACCAACGACACGTTTAATCACATGCTTTAAGTAATATATCTATCTGGCTACGTTGTAATGTGTTACGGTAATTTTCATGCATATATGAAATTATGCAAATAGTTCTTGACATATTTTGTTTTTAATATATTTTTATTAAGTGAAGTTAAGGTCAATGATATTTATTCTTGATAATTTACTAAAGATGAAACTTTTGAAAATTCTTAGAGCAAGGGGGTACTAACGAAAGAAAACTACATTGTTTTTTAGTGAAGTATTAATTACCAGATGGAGGTTTTTTTAAATGGTAAAAAGTAAAATTTTTGTATTGATGATTCTAGTTGCATTTGCCGCCAACTTAGCTTTTGCCGGCAACACAATTAGCGAAAGGCTCGCCGAGAAAACTGCCATTCTCGCTCAAGAATTGGCGATGAATTCTCTTGAAGAGCCACTACCTGGGACAGATGATATCCAGGATTTCTGCACGTCGACCTATACGAATACGACCGATGATTGGATTTCAAATGTTACCTTTAATACTATCAATAATAACACGGGCCAGGATGGCTCAAACAGTTATGGCGATTACACTTCTATTTCCACTGACGTTACTGTAGCTCAGACTTATACGCTTTCTGTAACGTTTTTCTCGGAAGGAATCTGGACCGAGCATGTCCGCGCCTGGATCGATTGGAACCAGGATGAAATATTCCAAACCGGCGAAAGCTATTACCTCGGTTCGGGTGTCGATGCTACTCTAACATCTGATATAACAATTCCCCTTGACGCTATGGCCGGAGCTACAAGACTTCGCGTGACAGAGCAGTGGAACAGCGATCCGGGCGGCGATGGCGCATGTGATGGTCAAGGAGGCCACTCCACCACTTATGGCGAAACCGAAGATTACACGGTTAACGTTCTTGGCGGCTCCGAAGACGGTTATGTAACCGGAACGATTACTGATCTACAAACGGTTCCGATTGACGGTGCTCTTATTGAAATCGGCAACGAGTCGATGACCGTCGGGTCGGATGGTGTTTATATGATTGCGATATATCCCATGACATATTCCGGTACCGCATCCGCTCAATATCATAATTCTGTAACAAT
>CAZKYQ010000207.1:0-3525 GCA_964556975.1 uncultured Ignavibacteria bacterium | reverse complement strand
GCCCGATACATAAGATTAGCGTGATACCAGTGATTAATACCTGCGCCTATAATTATTGTGCATTTGCCCTTGGTCAATTCTGCCGTTGTTGCCCATTCCCTTGCGAAGCGAATGACCATATCCCGGCTCATACCGGTATATTTTTCCGACCAGGCCGGCGTAAAGGGAATATCGTCGTCGTAGCTTTCCGGGTATTGGCCGCCGAGGCCTCTGGGAACGCCATACTGAGCCATCATCATATCATAAACAGTTGTAACAAGAACAGTTTCTCCGGACACGGTCTGAAGTTTTTTTACCGGAACTTCGCGGCTTATCTCTGTTCCCTGCCCAAAATCATCCAGCCTTACCAGAGCGACATCATCTTTTTTATCCAAAAATGTTAATACAGGGTCTATCGGGCTATCATCCAACCCGTCCTGCATTTTCAAATTCCACTTGCCCTTTTCCTTGCCCCATCGAAACCCGACGCTGCCCATTGGCATTTTGGGTTTATCATCATTCTCATCCCACGCAAGAAATTTCCAATCGCCATTTTCAATATTCTTATAATTTTCAAGGCGATTGGCCCGCAACAATTGTCCGGCGGAATACGTGTTATCATTTCCTGTCGGGGTCAATTCGACTAATAATGGCGAGTCCGTAGTTTTTTTAACGTAATCGATAAAATATGGCGTTTGGCGTTCATGGTGAAATTCCTTTAACAATACATGATTGACAGCCATCCACCAGGCGCCGTCCTGCCCCGCGTTTAATGACACCCATTCATCAGCATATTTCGCGACCTGGTTAAAGTCAGGAGAAAATACCCACATTTTGGTCCCGTTATGGCGTGCTTCCGCGGCAAAATGGCAGTCGGGGGTGCGAGTCATGTTCAGATTCGAGCCCATAACGGCTAAGAGTTTCGAGTTATACCAATCGGCTGACTCATGAACATCTGTCTGCTCGCCCCAGGCTTCCGGCGATGCCGTCGGAAGATCACAATACCAATCATAAAACGATAACGATACTCCGCCCATTAGCTGAAGCATGCGGGCGCCCGCGGCGTAACTGATCATAGACATGGCGGGGATTGGTGAAAAGCCGGCGATTCTATCGGGGCCGTGTTTTTTTATTGTATAAATATTGGCCGCCGCCATTATTTCTAAAACAGTATCCCAATTTGCGCGTCTTAATCCGCCCTTCCCTCGGGCTTTCTGCCAGATTTTTCGCGTATTCTGGTCTTCAACCAAAAATGTCCAGGCTTCCACCGGATCAGCAAATTCCTTCCGGGCATTTTTCCATAAATCAAGGAGAACGCCTCGAATATATGGATACTTAACCCGCAAAGGACTGTACAGATACCATGAGTAAGAAATTCCCCTCTGGCAACCCCGGGGTTCATAGGGCGGCAGTCCGGACTCCAATTTCGGGTAATCCAGCTTCTGCATTTCCCAAGTAACAATTCCCTCTTTGACAAAAATCTCCCAGCTGCAGCCGCCCGTACAATTTACGCCGTGAGTGCTTCGAACAACTTTATCGTGCTGCCAGCGATTGCGGTAGAATTCCTCCCAGCCCCTTAGCCGAGGATCAATTTCATCCTTTATCCATATATTTTTTGGTCCGTTATTGCCCAAGTTTTCCTCGCAATTTTGTTTGATCAATTAAAGGCCGCCGCACCGAGCGAAACCTTCCTTGCCAAAAACCACCGAAAATCAATAGAATTAAAACAGTTCCCCCAAATCCATAGAAGATAACGCTCATCCAAACCATGAAAGGATCATAGTTATAACGCCTATCAAGTTCGTTCCATGACTCAAAAAGATCGACTAACACCCGAATCTCGTCCGGCTGTAATGGTCGTTTTTTGAAAACCGACTGCATAGTTGATGTAGGCGGCGATGATAACCACGCCGCTAGCGCTCTCCGCCCCTGCAATCTCGTTAAAACATCAATCAAATTCGGGCCCAGACTGCCGCCGATATTAGGACCGGCGCCTGAGTGGCAGGAAATGCATGGCGGCGCGCCGTCATGAAGTTGTGTTTCTCCGGTAAATAACCTATTTCCTGACATGGGGTCCGGAGCTATAGCCGAATCGCCCAAAGCCATTTTACCAATAAATTGTGAAATTTCCAGTTTCGATTCGGAATCAATCAGATCCAGTAAAAGACCTGCGCGTTCCCGGGTAATATCAAATATGGGGGCCATGACCACGCCTTTTGCTTCTGCCTGCAATTTCAACGCATAGGGATCGCCCGATTTTAACACGCCTAAGGGATCTAAGATAAAACTAATCAACCATTCCCGATCTTGTCTGCCTGTAACGTTTTTGAGGTCCGGGCCAATTAGCCTCCCGCCGCCTATAGTATGGCAGCTGGTACAATTCTTTTTGAAGAATTCTCCAATTCCCTGGCCATTTGCGGCAGAAAATGACGAGGATAATACTAAGATGCAGATTAAAGATAAATATCTAAGAACTTTGAATAAGATCACGTTCTCCCTTCTTATTAACCTGCCGATTAAAACTATAACTGCATAAGCTTGATAAATTATATAAATCTATTACTGTCAAAGTATTATTTTAGCTTTCTTTTTTGT
Organism: uncultured Ignavibacteria bacterium; assembly: GCA_964556975.1. GTDB lineage: Bacteria > Zixibacteria > MSB-5A5 > UBA10806 > UBA10806. Next base: position 951 of record CAZKYQ010000207.1, on the reverse strand, counting down.
TTTCGGAATTGTCCGGCTATCTCTTTTGGATGGCAATAATGCGTTTTTAGATATTGATGCAATACTCGTCTTTTTTAAAAAATCGGCGTAAACCCGGCCAACTTCGCGCCAAGCCTCGTGCGCGGAACATGGATTCTTATCTGAGCATATCCGCATCCCCTCAAGCAAACATCTTGATTCGATATTTGGCCCCTCAAAAAGACTCACAATATCAAAAATACGAATGTTTTCCGGCTTCCTGCTCAACCTATAGCCGCCGCCTATTCCGCGGGTTGCCTCCACAAAACCTGCCCTTTTAAGGTCCAGGAGGATCTTATATAAATAATTAGCGGGCACCCCGGTAAACTCGGCCAACCTGCCGCTTACAACAGTTGAGCCTTTTGGCAAAGCTCCGAGATAAGCAAGGGCCTTTAACGCGTATTTTGAAGTAGCAGAGATCATTCTTGACATCCAGATATAGATATAAAGAATAAAGAAAACAATGTCAATATGTTTTTTTAATAAATATTAATTAACACTGTTTCAAGGTTCGAATAACATTGCCAACAACTTGGGGAACAGAGATTCCGATCCCAATTCCGCATTACGTACCAATAACTTACGGCTATTATGCTGACCTGTGCTGGGTTTAGGAAGTCGGATTATGTCTGCCTTTTTGTTAGGCCAAAACAATTACAGAATACGACTCGCTATTGTCATATTGTTGACGCGGGGGAGATGGTACAATTTTGGACCGGCGATTACAGCGAGCCGGTAAATTCTATCGGAATGCATCTTTACCAGCTGGTTGAAAGCCTCGAAATCACCTTTCTTCGCCCTTGTCTGCAATTCACGTTCATTCATTAGATGTAGAATATCAGAAAATGATTCAAAATTCCAAGATAAATATATTTGATTCGTTGGATTTCAATGGAGATTACTGGAGAGAATTGGATGTTTTTCGGACTTTTG
>CAZKYQ010000206.1:0-3538 GCA_964556975.1 uncultured Ignavibacteria bacterium | reverse complement strand
ATCAACATTCGCGTATTGGGCGTGCTCCTCGATGAACTTGCGGCGGGGTTCGACAACGTCTCCCATAAGCGTGGAAAATATCCTGTCGGCTTCAGCGCCGTGATCGGCATCTACTTTCAGCAATGTTCGAGTTTCCGGATTCATGGTTGTTTTCCAGAGCTGATCGGGGTTCATCTCGCCAAGTCCTTTGTAGCGCTGAATCATCACGCCCTTTTTGCCGAGCCGTTCCATCATCCGGTCCTTTTCCTCGTCGTCATAAGCGTAATGTTCCTGTTTGCCTTTTTTAACCAGATATAATGGCGGCTGAGCAATGAAGATATTCCCGGCCTCGACCAGCGGTTTCATGTATCGATAGAAGAATGTCAAAAGCAGGGTGCGGATATGCGAACCGTCAATGTCGGCATCAGTCATAATTATAATCTTGCCGTAACGGCAGTTGCCGAGATCAAAATCTTCTCCTATGCCCGTGCCGATGGCAAGAATGAGCGTACGGATTTCCTCGTTGCCCAAGGCCCTGTCTATGCGGGCTTTCTCAACGTTCAGGATTTTGCCCCGCAACGGTAAAATGGCTTGATACTTTCTGTCGCGGCCCTGTTTCGCGGACCCCCCCGCTGAATCGCCCTCAACAACGAATATCTCGCATTCTTCGGCGATTTTCAAAGAGCAATCAGCAAGCTTTCCGGGAAGCGATCCGGATTCGAGGGCCGATTTGCGGCGTACGAGATCGCGGGCTTTACGCGCCGCGATTCTGGACCTTGCCGCGGATATGCATTTATCCACAATCTTTCTTGCGATAGGCGGGTTTTCCTCAAGAAACTCACTAAGAAGATCGCCCATTATAGACTCAACGATTCCCTTTGTTTCCGAATTGCCGAGTTTCGTTTTAGTCTGTCCCTCAAATTGAGGGTCGGGGACCCGAACAGACACCAGGGCCGTCATCCCCTCTCGGACGTCCTCGCCGGAAAGCGATGTATCGCCGTTCTTGAAAAGTTTGTTTTTGGCGGCGTAGTTATTTATGGTACGGGTAAGGGCGGCCTTAAAGCCGACAAGGTGTGATCCGCCTTCGATTGTGTTAATATTGTTAACGTACGAAAAAATATTCTCCGTATAGCCATCCGTATATTGAAGCGCGACTTCAACATCTGTCCCTTCGCGTTCTTTGCTGAAATAGACTGGTTTGGCATGAATCGGATTTTTGTTTTCTATGAGATACTTCACAAAATCGCTAAGACCGCCTTTGTAGCGAAACGTTTCGGTGCGTTCTTTGTCCCTGCGCTTGTCCGTAATGACTATTTTCAATCCCTGATTAAGAAAGGCAAGCTCGCGCAGCCTTGATGTCAATGTATCATAGCTGAACTCGATTTTGTCGAAAATTTGCGCGTCCGGATAAAATGTTGTCTTGGTGCCGGGAGTTTGTTTGTTACCCGCTTTTTTAACCGGAGTTTTCGCGATTCCCAATTCATAGCGTTGCTTATAAACCTGGCCGTCCCGCGCGACTTCAACCTCGCACCACTCCGAAAGGGCGTTTACAACCGACACGCCAACGCCGTGAAGGCCGCCTGAAACCTTATAAGATTGATGGTCGAATTTACCTCCGGCGTGCAGCGTTGTCATTACAACTTCCAGGGCAGGCTTTTTCTGGGTAGGATGAATATCCACCGGAATTCCTCTGCCGTTGTCCTCTACGGTAACAGAGCCGTTGTCGTTAATCGCGACTTTGATATTATCGCAAAATCCGGCCATCGCCTCATCAATCGAGTTATCGACTACTTCATAGACGAGATGGTGCAGGCCGCGAGAGCTGATATCGCCGATATACATGGCGGGGCGCCGCCGTACGGCCTCCAGGCCCTTTAGGACTTGTATGGTTTTCGCATCGTAGTGATGGCTGGCCGCGGGAGTTGCGTTCATGTTCATTTTATCTCCAATCGTCATAGTTCTTAAATAAAACGGATATCCTCAACTACGCGCTCTCCAAGAGATGATGCGATCTTTTTTAGAAGATCGTTTTTGAGAAATAAAAGTTGTTGTCTCCAGGCCGCCTTTTGAACTTTGACGATAAGCGTTTTTCCGTCTATTCTCAGAGCTTTGGTTTCGCGGGATATCTCACTGCCCACAATTTCGCTCCAGCAAATAACAGCGGATTGCCTGTGTATCCTGTCCGAGTATCCCATCTTTTTGAGAGTCTCCAGAATCAGGCCGCCAACTTTCTTAGGTTCTCTTGTTGAAGAATTATCCAGTTTTTTTCCTTTTTCTTCCATTTTCAAAACCGATTTCGGTTTTCTTCACAATTTAATAATTTACAACAAATTCCTCTGTTTTTCAAGTGAATTACCGCAATTTTCCTAAAAATATGCTTTTATATTCCGTTTGCTTTCAATCGGTTACAAAACAGGCACCGACGAAATGAAACGCGCCCGAATATTTTTATATAGCCCTTTGCAAATCAGTCGAAAAAAGTATAAACTTAGTAAACGATTGACATCTGGATTGGACAAGCTATATTTTGCGGGTTTTTAAAAAGGGGAAATGATGAAGGCTTTAATTACAGGAATAACGGGGCAGGACGGATCGTACCTTGCGGAACTGCTAATAGAAAAAGGGTATGAGGTTTATGGAATGGTTCGGCGCTCATCCACCGAAAATTTCGAGCGGATTGAACATATTAGAAATAAATTAAATTTTGTGCATGGCGACCTCCTCGACCAGCTTTCAATATTGCGTATTATTGATGACGTAAGACCTAATGAGGTTTATAATCTTGCGGCCCAGTCATTCGTCCCGACATCATGGAAACAGCCTATATTGACCGGTGAATTTGACGCTCTGGGCGTTACCAGGATTCTCGAAGCCATAAGGGATGTTGACACGGGGATTAAATTCTACCAGGCGTCATCTTCGGAGATGTTCGGCAAAGTCGCCGAGGTACCGCAGACCGAGAAAACGCCTTTTTATCCAAGAAGCCCTTACGGCGTTGCCAAAGTTTACAGCCATTTCATCACTGTTAATTATAGAGAATCTTATAATATCTTCGCGGTATCGGGGATTTTGTTCAACCACGAGTCGCCCAGGCGGGGGCTTGAATTTGTAACCAGAAAAATTACCGATGGAGCGGCGAGAATTAAACTCGGACTAGCTGACAACCTTGCGCTCGGTAATCTCGAGGCTAGGCGCGACTGGGGTTATGCCGGCGATTACGTCCGCGCCATGTGGATGATGCTTCAGCACGACAAGCCCGAAAACTTTGTCGTGGCCACCGGCGTGAGCCATACGGTTCGGGACCTTTGCGAGATAGCGTTTGCCTGCCTGGACCTTGATTATAAAGATTATGTTGTAACCGATCCCCAGTTTGTAAGGCCTGCCGAAGTCGAGGAGCTTCTCGGCGACGCCTCTCTAGCAAAAGAGAAGCTTGGCTGGGAACCCGAGGTTTCTTTCAAGCAGATGATCGAAATGATGGTCGATACCGATATGGAACGGCTGAAAAGCGAATGAAAGCCCTTATCACAGGAATAGGCGGATTTGTCGGGTGTCATTTAAC
>CAZKYQ010000205.1:0-3586 GCA_964556975.1 uncultured Ignavibacteria bacterium | reverse complement strand
ATCGAAAGGCCCTCGACATTAATCCGGCGCAGAAAGCAATAATCGTTTCCGGTTTCGCTGAGACAAACCGAGTCGAGGCGGCCATTGGTCTTGGAGCCGGAGCGTTTATCAGAAAACCTCTTACCCTTGAGAGCATTTCGGCGGTCATAAGAAAAGAGCTGGATAAGGTTTTGGTATAAAACTCTACCTACCAATTGAGGATATTCGTTTTAGGGGATGAAATTCGAAGTCGGGACATGTAAACTAAGGCTGTTTCAAAACTAAACACGAGACAAGCCTTTTTAATTCAACAAATTATGCTGTCGACAACAAATTAAAACCTGGAAAATAAGAAATTTTACTTTTAGATACAGTTGATTTAAATAGTCAAAGGAGAAAAAGATGAGCAAAAAAATCCTGGCCTTGCTTCTGGCCGCTTCTCTGGTTTTCGTTTTAGCGTGTGATAATGGCGGCGATCCTGCCGGCGGTGGAACAACTCCAGATGACGTAAGCGAAGCTATTGCGCGTGTCGAGATCGCAAACGATTCCCTTTCGGCAGTCCTGTTCGATTTGATTAATGCCGACAGCATTTCAGGACCGGAAGAGATTGATTTCTCTGCGGCCAATGCTCTTTATAAAGAAGCGTTGGCTCTTGATCCTAATAATCTTGACGCGAATTTTGGCGCGGGGCTGACTGAGCTGCTTGGTTTGTTTATTGACACAGAAGTCAATGCCACGTTTGACGACTGGGAAGCTTTTATTGATACCGCGGTTATTTTCGAACCCAACCAGGGCGGACCGCTTTTTAATTTCAGCTCTCCCGAAGAACTGTTCTCGTTATCGCCCAAATTTCTCGGGCTGTATTACACGGGGATTTTCAAAATGGCCCTGGCAGATCCGCCTATGATATCATCTATACAAGACATCGTGGAAACAGAGGTTTTCCCCAGAGTGGATTACGCCATAACAAGGCTAAACGCAGTTACCGGAACTTCGAGTTACACATTTACGGTCACTCCGCAAATGCAGGGCGATAATCTGGAAGATCCAATTGAAATCGATTTGACGGAAATATATGTCGCGCTAACCGAACTTCATCTAATGAAGGCAGTTGGGAATCTATTTATCAGCTACAATTTCGATGTGCCCTCATACGATTCGCTTGGCTTAGAACATATGATCAGCCAGACATCGTCGTTCCTGAACCTAAGATCAGGCGGCGCTCAAGCTATGTCAGATGTCAAAGCATCCTTTGTGGCGGCGGTTACCAATCTTGAAGCGGCGATTAATTTCCTTGAGGCCGAAACTGACAATCAGAATGATGATTTAATAAGAATCGGCGGCGATGGAATTGCCCAGGCCGATCTTGATTCTGTACAGGTGGAACTGCAAGATGCTCGCGATGCAATGGACGACGGCGGCACATATACACTTGTCGAGGATTTTAATGGCGATGGCGTCGACCAATCCGTTGCTTTCGCACTTGGTGCGTTATTTGATAATCCCCTTGATAATTTTAAGGCCGTTTTTCCAACATATTCAAGCAGAATTGAATCTGACAGCGCTACATATTTTGACTACCAATGGCATCCGGATTCAGGCTGGATAGAAGTAGAAATTACTCATTACTTCTATACCGGAGTTATCACCTGGCAGGCGGCCTCGTATGCGCAATGGATTCTGCCCAACCCTACAATCAACGGGCTGCTGCCCGGCATGACCGATTCTCAATTTAAAACCACTTTCGGTATTTCCGAGGCGGATTGGACGCAAGAAATGCGAATGGAGTTTGATTGAACTAAGGTAAAATGAAGTTTATTGTTAGAATATTATGCCTCTCGGCTGCGGTTCTTATACTGTGGCCGGGCGGCAAAGCTTTTTGTCAGATTGATTATATATTAAATGAATTATCAATTGGCAATCGCGACAACCCCTCCCGATATTTTGGCGCTCATAGGATTATGGCAAATGATTTTGATGCCGTTTCATCACCTGACAATAATTGTCTGATTACAAAATTGGAATATAATGTCTTATTCAAGCAGTGGAAAAGCGGAGTTAAAACTCACGATTTTTCGTCGGTTAATTTGACGTCCTATGCCGTATATAAGATACAAGAATACGATCTACGGCTGGCCGGGGGATATAGCAGGGATATGAGCGATAACCTCGTTCAAGAGGGGCCCGATAAATATTTTAATTTTTCATCAGGAGAAAGCTCAGTATTTATTGAGGCAAGCAAATTATTTCGATATAGAAACAGCAACATTGCTCTTTCGCTTTCAAGGGCCGAGGGAGTTGATATTCCCAATGTCGGTATAATGGCCAGCTCGCGCCTTTTCAAGCCAACATATATTTTTCTCGGATATGAATTAGATAACCATTCGCTTCCTATTAGCATAAGCTACCTGTCAAATAGAATGTATACAAATGTAAACGGGAGCAGCTCGAAAATATTCTGGGGCCTCAAAACGCAAATCGGAAGTTCCCTGATTAACAATATTATGGTCTCTAACAATGTAAACAGACCCAAAAACAACAGCTCCGATCTTTATGAAATTGATACTAATGGCGAGAATTCAAATTATAAATCGAACCTCAAATATCATTTAAATCGATCATTGGCGTTCGATATCAGCGTTGAGAGAAGTGAATATCATAATGAAATGGATTTATATCACGTATCACAAACTTTCGGGCATATCAGCAGGACATTTTTTATGAGCGAAAGTTATAAGATATCCAGCGAATATATTATTAAGAAACGCCTTAAATTTGATTTGAGCTATAAGCGGATCGTAATAAATGGCGCTTCGCGAGGGCATGTTGATAGCTGGCCTTTTACTTCTTATCTGGTGCAATCGATGGGCCCGAAATTTTATGGTAAGGGAAGCGGCAAATTACGCTCCGATAATTTATTGGGGAACATCTCCGGGAAATTTGGAAATGCGAGCAACTATGGACTTTCCTTTGGCCTTAATCATTATACCCCCGACTGGAAATTAACAAGCTGGAACCCGGCCTTTATGGGCATAGGGATAATGAATAAAAGGATGTATTACAATTCAATTAATAGCGCGGATGTTGCCTCGTTGGGCCTGTCTTTAAATGTGGACGTGGCAAAATTCAGGATGTCTTACAGCGGTACGCAATATATTCCTCTATCCATCAAGAAAGATAAAGCCCAATCAATTCCGGAGCCGGGCGAACCGGCGGTTGCAGATCAGGACAAAAGCAAAGCCTTCGGCGGCTCATTTCATAATCTCGCGGTTTATTATTACTTTTGAAATAATTGGAAAAAATATATCTCACTAGGTAACGGCAGATTTATACTACTCCAGCTCCATCAAAACCGAATACGCCAGATGCGCGGCGGCTATGGGAATAACTGTCTCATCGACTTTAAACTGCGGATGGTGCCACGGCTTGTCGGCGCCAATTCGTTTGTTCATAGTGCCCAATCGAAACATCGCGGCCGGAACCTCTTTACCAAAATATGCGAAATCCTCACCGCCAAGAACGGGGTCAGGAATCTCATAAACTGCCTTCTTGCCGTAAAGGTCCGCCGCCGCCTTCCTGAAAATATCGTTTACAATTTTATGGTTAT
>CAZKYQ010000204.1:0-3586 GCA_964556975.1 uncultured Ignavibacteria bacterium | reverse complement strand
ATGATGATCATAAATACTGATTGAAATCAAAGAGTTTTTCGCTCTTGATAATACGACAATATTTGAAAAAAAATGAAATTTAGATAGTCCTAATAACAAATTGGAGAAATAATGGCTAATAATGAAAACAATGATCTGAATCAATCATCATGTTGCTCGGGCGGTGAATGTTCGCCAAAAGACGGAGGCGGAGGGTTCTTTAAAACATCGATATTCGCGATTATAATAATTCTTGCGTTGGGAGTAACAGCATATTCGCTTTTCTTTAAAAAAAATGCGGCAACTGCGGACTGTGCACCAGGCGCTGTTCCAAAACCTGTTGAGTATTTATCGGAAGTCCCGGGACTACGAGAGGAATTATCCGAAAATGATTTTGCGATCCTTGTTTTCTCCGATGGTTACAATGAAACCTCTTCGGAAATAAAAGGGACGCTTGATAATTGCATGAAAATAATCCAATCGAAATCACCTGGAACCGAAATGTTAGTATTGACGCCTGAAGCTCCCTATTATCAGGAAGCGGTTGACCATTACGTGATAACAGGCTTTCCGGCAGTTTTGACTCTTGGGAGATATGGAAACAGACTGTTAATACGAAGCGGTATCACCGATCTGAAATTATTGGCCGCGTACAACGATATTTCAGCCCCGCCGGCATGCTGTCCATGATGGGATCGAGGAGATTTAGATGGAGTGGATAACGGGGATATTTCAATCTCCCGAGTTTGGAATAGCAATTCTGCCGGCGTCATTTTTGTTGGGATTGCTAACCTCGGTCGGATCATGCTGTAATATCGGTATTATCGGGGCTATAGCGGGTTATGCCGGGAGCCGCGATGATTCATTTGGCAAACGTGACGCTATTTTAACGGCGGCTTTTTTCTTTATCGGTACGATTATCTCATTGGCTGTACTTGGAATGCTGGTTGGGTATTTCGGAAAATTCGCAGGTGATAGTTTTGGAAAATACGGCATTATTATGGCGGCCTTTGCCGCAATCGCTTTCGGCCTGTTTACATTAAATCTCGTCCCGTTTAAATTGCCATCATTTGATTTTGTAAAAAAGAAAAGAAAGAGCGGATGGCTGGGAGCCTCGATTTTCGGTTTAGTGGTTGGAATGGCGAGTATTACGGTTACAATGGGCTGTTGCGGGCCATTGTTGCCTGTGGTTTTGGGAGCCGCCGCCGCTCGCGGGCCAGGCGGTTGGGGAGCATTGATATTGACTGCTTTCGCTGTTGGTTACAGCCTGCCTTTGGCTTTGGTAATGTTGGGCGTGGGCATGGGCAGAGTAACTTTGCTCATGAAAAAAGCTCTTAAGCCTGTGCGTATGATTGCGGGAGTGGTCTTGGTAGCTGTCGGTTTATGGCTTTTGGCGACAATCTAAAAGGTCTGATTCATGGCAAACGAAAAGATTAAATCACCCTGGATTGAAAAATATATTTCTACGCCTGCAGGCGATATCCCGGCTGTAAAAACGGGACTTTTATGCTCCGATCGGTTTGGCATATATAAGGCCAGATGGTCTATCGGCCGAATGAAATTCCGTGTTTCGCCGGGGCTTTACGCTGTCGGCAATCCCGATGATAAATCGCCGGTGTTTCTTTCGGCAAACTATAAGATGAGCTTTGACCGGCTTCGCTCCGAGCTTGGCGGTATCGATGGCTGGATAGTCATACTCGATACAAAAGGTATTAACGTCTGGTGCGCCGCCGGCAAGGGAACATTCGGAACCGAGGAAATTGTCAGGCGTGTTGCAGAGGTGGGGCTTGATAAAGTAATTTCGCACCGAAAACTTATAGCTCCTCAGCTGGGAGCTCCGGGTATCAGCGCGCACCAGGTCAAAGAACAGAGTGGTTACCGGGTAGTGTACGGGCCAGTGAAAGCCAGGGATATTCCGGCCTTCCTAAAGGCGAAAAACGTCTCGACTCCCGAAATGCGCCAAGTAACCTTCTCTTTTGGGGAGAGGGTCGCGCTAATTCCAAACGATTTTATAGCAAATATAAAATTCCTGTTTTTCACTGCCGCCTGTTTTGTGCTTTTGTCCGGGTTCGGGCCCGGGATATATTCAATTGATCGTGTCGCCACCTACGGCATAGCAAGCGCGGCATTGCTTGCTATCGCCTACACGGTGGGAATGGTTTTACCGCAGGCGTTCTTGCCATACCTTCCCGGACGGTCTTTCTCGGTTAAGGGGGCTTGGATGGGCGCGTTTGCCGCTGTATTGATCGGCTACTATTTAAATGAAAGCCGGATTATAGAATCCGATTTCGGAACCGCGTCATGGCTTTTCATCATTCCCGCGATAACAAGCTTCATTGCCATGAATTTTACAGGCGATTCGACATACACATCGTTGTCGGGTGTATTAAAGGAAATGAAAAGGGCGATACCGGTCCAGATGGCTTTCGGCGCGATTGGAATCGCGCTCTGGATAATGGGACTGTTTGTCTAAGGGAGGCAATATGCCCGGTTTGAAATATTTGCCGAATGTTGTAACATTAAAACTCGATTTGGAAAAATGCAACGGTTGCAGGATGTGCGTCAAGGTTTGCCCGCACGCGGTATTTGTTGTTGAAAACCGAAAGGCGATAATAACCGATATCGATTCCTGCATGGAGTGCGGAGCTTGCGCCAAAAATTGCCCCGAAGACGCGTTATACGTCAAGCCCGGTGTCGGTTGCGCATACGGCATTATTGTGGGAGCGTTAACCGGAACAGAGCCTACCTGCGGTTGTGATGAAGAAGGCTCGAGCTCCTGTTGCTGAGAAGTTGTATAGGGGTTTGATTAATCAAACCTCTACGGCTGATTGAAAATGTAGGTCGGAAGCCCCGCGCTTCCGATAATGAGTCTTAAAACGATTTTATGGAACAAAACAACCGTAAAAAAACAGCGCTGATATTTCTCAACGGATATTATCCGAATGAACATATTAGTTTCTATTCAGACGCGATAAAATCAAAATGTGAAAACACTGTCCTGATAGCCGTCGACGGCGGATTGAACCTGTTTGATAAACTCGGGGCCGAACCCGATATCATCATCGGCGATTTCGATTCCGCCAACCCGGAACTGGCCAGGAAATTTAGAGGCTCCGAAAAAATAGAAATCGATTCCGAAAATAAAATGTTCACCGACTGCGAGTTCGCACTGAAGAACTGCGCTGAAAAGGGAGTCAGCAGGGTGATTATATATGGCGGAATTGACACCTCTTTCGAGACCGATCATCTGCTGGGCAATGTTTTTCTGCTGTTTGCGTATAAAAAAGAGTTCGAATCGATAATCATGCGGGACTTTTGCCAGGAGATCATACCGCTGGAAAACGAGACATACGAGGGCAAAGGCAAACCCGGCGATTTTATTTCGATAGTGCCGTTATCCGACGAGATCAAGTTCAACACTAACGGCCTGAAATACAAGGCCGATGAGCAGACCTTCGAGTTCGGCGGAACCACGCCTTTGCGAAACGAGCTTTCCGAAAGCGAATTCAAGATAGACCTGTCCGGCCGGGCGTTGCTGGTCGTGCATTGTTAGGGAACGGCCCGATTGCATGGGATATATGTTTCGTGTGGCAATCCCAAACTTGTT
>CAZKYQ010000203.1:0-3617 GCA_964556975.1 uncultured Ignavibacteria bacterium | reverse complement strand
CATTATGAGGACAACAAATTTAGCGGCGCTTTTGAAGTTCACGCTTTTCAGACTTCTCCCGGCAAGATGGCCGCCATGTTTACAAATGTCGCTGATCGGGTCAATGCTGAAAACGCACTGCGCAAATCAGAAGAAAAGTTCCGCGATATCGCGTTCAGCAGTTCTGATTGGATTTGGGAGTTTGACGCCGCCGGAAACTATACATACGTAAGCGAGGGCGTGATAAACGTACTTGGATATTCCCCTAAAGAACTTCTGGGAAAATCATTTTTTGATCTTGTAAATCAGGAGGACGCCGAAGCATTACGCGAAACATATATATTGCTTTCCTCCCGCACGCAAAACATTGTTGATCTCGAAAGTTGGGTTGTTCACAAAAACGGCAGTTTGATATGCATTCAAAGCAACGGAGTACCCGTCCTTGATGGCGCGGGCAGCCTGACCGGTTACAGGGGCATCAACAAAGATATTACAGAGCGAAAGCGTTCCGAGGAACGATTGCGGCAATCAGAAGAGAGGTATCGTACATTAATAGAAACCATGGATGAGGCCTTAATTATAATAAATGCCGAGGGAATCATATTATTTTCCAACGAATCGGCCAGCAGAATTTTCGGTCCCTCAAAAGACAAACTATTTGGATCGGACTTCAGTAAAATTGCTGTCAATCATGACTTATTTAAGGTGTATCAGAATATCATTGAAAGTCGCAAAGAGGATTTGGGGAAAAACGAACTTATTATAAAAAGGCAGGATGGACAAACTAGAAATGTACTTCTTTCGGCTATGCAATTGAAAGGACAAGACGGAAATAATTTTGGCTCGTTCGGGATATTCACCGATGTAACCGATCTCAAAGAGGCCGAAAAGGAAAGATCAGAATTAAGAGAACAGCTCACAAACGCTCAAAGGATGGAATCGTTGGGCGTACTTGCAGGCGGAGTAGCCCACGATCTTAACAACATACTGGGGCCGCTTGTCGCCTACCCGGATCTGATAAAAATGAAACTGCCGGGAGACAGTCCCATTTTAAAAGACATATCAAAAATCCAGGATTCGGCGGAAAGGGCCGCCGGCGTTGTCCAGGATTTGCTTACGCTGGCGCGCAGGGGCCGCTATGATTTAACTCCGATTGATCTTCAAAATATTATCACTTCTTATATTAATTCTCCTGAATTTACAATAATGAAATCAAAATATCAGGAAGTAAAATTATTAACGCAATTTGACAATGATGTTCCCAATGTCATCGGTTCTGAAATTCATCTTTTGAAAATAGCTATGAACCTGATCGTCAACGCCATGGAATCGATGCAGGATGGCGGAGAATTAATTGTAAAACTCAAATGCGAGCATGTTGAGAAACTCGCCGGCGGTTTCGACAATATCAAAGTTGGAAATTATATAATAATGAGCGTAAAGGACCAGGGTCTTGGAATAGATAAAAAAGACATTAAACGAATTTTTGAACCGTTTTACTCAAAAAAGAAAATGGGGCGAAGCGGAAGCGGCCTGGGGCTCGCGATTGTCTATGGAGTTGTAAAAGACCATAATGGGTATATTGACATCATAAGCGAAATAAACAAAGGAAGCGAATTCATTATTTATTTCCCCGTAGTTAAATATAAAACGCCCGTTGAGAAAAAAGAAGCTATTGATATTAGGGGAAGCGAAAAGATACTTATTGTTGACGATATGGAAGAACAAAGAGAGCTGGCCGCCACGATACTAAAAAGCCTTGGCTATAACGCAAAACCCGTCGCCAGCGGGCGAGAAGCTGTAGAATATTTGAAAAAAGAAAGCGTCGATGTAGTTATACTTGATATGATTATGGAAGAGGGTTTTGATGGATTGGACACTTACAAGGAAATTATAAAAACCCATCCTGGCCAGAAAGCGATAATCGCGAGCGGTTTTTCCGAGACAGACCGTGTTAAGGAGGCCGAAAGACTCGGCGCAGGCAAATATGTCAAAAAGCCGTACAACATGCAAATCCTCGGCAAAGCTATAAGAGATGTGTTAGCGGCGAAGGAAACGACAACCGTCTAATTTCGTATCACTGGTTTTCAATTATTAAGCGTATAAATTATTCTTTCACTTATTTCAAAACTAATGCTATAATTTGGCCGTAATTGATGTCCGTTGCTAACGTCTAATTTGGGGAGATTATTGATGGAGCTATTCGATAACTTCTGGTCCGCGGCCGTTGACATAGCCTGGGGCTTGCCGCTTGTTATTCTGCTCGTTTCCGCCGGCATTTATTTTACATTGGGCGGTCGATTTCTGCCTTTCAGAGGAATTCGACACGCAATTGACATTTTAAGGGGTAAATTCGATAATCCCAACGATCCGGGAGAGATCAGCCATTTCCAGGCGCTATCGTCCGCGCTTTCGGCGACTATCGGCATGGGCAATATCGCAGGGGTTGCTATCGCCGTTTCGCTCGGCGGGCCGGGAGCGATATTCTGGATGTGGGTCGCGGGACTTGTGGGGATGTCCACCAAATATTTCACATGCACGTTGGCAACGCTGTATAGAAAAAAAGACGAGCGCGGAATCGACCAGGGCGGGCCGATGTATTTCATCGAGGTTGGGCTTGGAAAATATTTCAAACCGCTGGCTGTTATGTTCGCTATTTGCGGGATGGTAGGATGCCTGGCAATGTTCCAGGTAAATCAGCTTTCCGGGCTTCTTTATAACGATTGGGCAATCCCGAAATACGGCACCGGGATAGTCTGCATGATAATTGTCGGGATTGTCATTCTTGGCGGGATAGTCCGCGTAGGGCAGGTGACCAGCAAAATCGTGCCCGCCATGTTCGTACTTTATTTTATCGCCGCTTTGTATATCATCATTGCGAATATTTCCATCATTCCCGGAATTTTGTCATCTATTGTGACCTCTGCGTTCGGCGGACAGGCGATGATCGGCGGCGGGACCGCTGTCGCTTTCAGACAGGTATTGATCACCGGTATCAAGCGGGCGGCGTTCTCCAATGAGGCCGGGATCGGCACCGCGCCCATGGCGCACGGCGCGGCCAAGACCGACGAGCCGGTGCGGGAAGGGCTGATCGCCATGCTGGGGCCGTTTCTGGATACCAATATCGTCTGCACAATGACTGCCCTGGTGATCCTGGCGACGGGAGTTCCCGCGGCTGGGGACGGCGTAGTAATGACGGTCAACGCATTCGAACAAGCCTTGCCCGGAATTGGCCGATACATACTGACTGTCGTAATCATACTGTTTTCTATTTCCACAATGATTTCGTATTCGTATTACAGCCTGAAATGCTCCCGTTACCTGTTCGGGTTTAATTTCGGGAGCAAGTATGTTTATGTTTATATATTGAGTCTTCTGTTCGCCGCTGTCTGGTCACAGGACACGGTGATAAACATCCTCGACACGGCCTTTGCCATGATGGCCATCCCCACGCTGGTCGGCACGCTGCTCCTATCGCCCAAAGTGATCAGCGCCACCAAAGATTATTTTAAGAGGATGAGGGTGTAGTAATTGTAATTGAATTTTAAGATAATTTTTATCTTTAATTAAATTATTCTACTTCCCAGGACTTTCCCCGAAATTTTGTTTGATTTCTTTATAATCTAATTCATTTCATA
>CAZKYQ010000202.1:0-3701 GCA_964556975.1 uncultured Ignavibacteria bacterium | reverse complement strand
ACAGAGTGGCTCCCCTGTCATTCCCGAAATCTCTAATCCTTACGGATCCGTCTGGATCGGGAATCCAGAGGGGCCGGTCGGATGGCATGCTTTTCCCGACCCCATGCCGAGAAAGGCATGATCTGCCCCGCAATTGTCATAATTGTCTGGACTTTCATGTAAAAATATTGTAAATCAAACAAATAATTGCTGGATCGATCCGGCGGTTTAGGAGTAAAAGTAAAGCAGAGACAGATTATTGGAAAATAATTTTTTTGTTAAGGAGGATAAATTGCTAAAAAAGACAACTTTATTAGCGCTATCTGTGATTGTTTTCACAGGATTTTGTTTTGCGCAGGAGAAAAGCGAAGTGAAAGAAAAAACACCCGAGAGCAACCCAATTGTCAAGATTGAAACGAACCACGGAGATATTTATTTAGAGGTATTTCTCAATGAAACGCCCATACACGCAAGCAATTTTCTCTCTAAAGTCGATGAGGGCAAATACGATAGCCTGACATTCCATCGGGTAGTAAAGAATTTTGTAATTCAGGGCGGCGATCCTACAGGGACTGGATCGGGAAGCATGGGAGCAGATAGGCTCGCTGATGAAAAATCGCCATTTCCGCAAGTGGAAGGGACAGTGGCGATGGCCCGTTCCGGCGCCGGAGCGTCAAATTGCCAATTCTATATTAATCTGAAAGCGAACACTTTTCTCGATAAGCAGAAGTTTTCTTCTTTCGCGAAAGTTGTACATGGAATGGATATCGTTCATAAAATCGAAACAGTAGAGGCCGTAAACGATAAGCCCATTGAGCCTGTGATAATGATAAAGCTTTCTCGCGTTGAGAAATTGCCTGAATAAAACAGCGATATTCGCGGCTTGAAAAATATTGTTGTATTAGGCTCCTCCGGATCTATCGGGCAAAACGCCCTTTGGGTAGCGTCCCGGTTTCCTGAGGAGTTTAATATTTACGGATTGTCCGTTCATAGTAATATCGATACGCTGGAAACCCAGATTGAAAAATTCAATCCCAAGGTTGTTTGCGTCTCGAATGAAGACGCGGCCTCCCGGATTGACTCGAAATCATTTCGAGATATAGAAATTGTTTCCGGAGCGGATGGTCTTGAAAAACTCGCGTCTCGCCCGGAAGTTGATATAGTCGTCAACGCTGTTGTCGGATTTGCCGGGTTGCGTTCAACTTATGCCGCGGCAAAAGCAGGCAAGAAAATAGCTCTGGCCAATAAAGAATCCATGGTGGCCGGAGGCGAGCTAATTAATCGGACGGTTGCTTCTAATGGCGCTGAGATAATCCCTGTCGATTCGGAACATTCGGCAATTTTCCAATGCCTTAAATCAGGAAGTAAACAAAAAGTTCGGCGGGTCTTGTTGACTTCTTCGGGAGGGCCGTTCAGGAATTACAACAAAGATAAAATGCCGGATATTACTGTTGCGCAGGCTTTAAATCATCCCACCTGGAATATGGGAAAAAAAATCAGTATTGATTCCGCGACCTTGATGAACAAGGGGCTTGAAATCATCGAGGCCGTTTATCTTTTTGATTTGACTCCCGAAAAAATCGATGTTGTTATTCATCCCCAATCAATCGTCCATTCAATGGTTGAATATATAGACGGTTCTATTATCGCCCAGCTTTCGAGGCCGGATATGCGCCTGCCTATCCATTATGCGTTGTTTTATCCATCAAGAGCCGATTTGAATGCCGCTGATTTGAGTTTTAATAAAAAATTCTCGCTTGATTTCGAGCCGCCTGATAATGATAAATTTCCCAGCCTGAATCTCGCCCGACAAGCGCTAAAATCGGGGAATTCCGCGCCGGCTATTTTTAATGCCTCTAACGAGTTGGCGGTTGAGGCTTTTATTGATGGCAGAGTTAAATTTACCGATATTTTTTATATAGTCAAAGAGACCTTGAATATTTCGGAGCAAATAAGCGTAGATAGTATCGAAGCGATTATTGAGGCCGATAATATTGGCAGAACAATAGCCAAAAAAGTGATTTTGAAAATAGGGGCTTAGCGCGTTCATCGGGCGGAACTTTAAAATCTGTTTGGAGTTTATTAAATCGACTGAGGGAAATTATGTTTGATTGGATCTTGCCTTTTATTGGAATACTCGGACTTCTTGTTTTTGTACATGAGTTAGGCCATTTTGTGGCTGCGAAACGCTCTGGAATAAAAGTAGATAAATTCTCGCTCGGTTTTCCTCCGAATATTTTCTCCAAAAAAATCGGAGATACCGAATATTGTATCGGCTTGATACCTCTTGGAGGATATGTTCGTATGAAAGGCGACATTCCCGATTTCGCGGATGACGATACCGAGCCTTCCGGCGAGCCGGATGAATTTATGTCAGCTCCTGTTTGGAAACGCGCTATCGTTATCGCGGCCGGGCCGTTTATGAATTTTGTCGCGGCGTTTTTTCTATTTGTAATAATGATTTGGGCCTGGGGCAATCCCGTTGCCAGGCCTGGTTCTACAGAAATTGGTTCAGTAGGCGCAGATACTCCCGCGTTGGAGGCTGGGTTGCAGGAGGGCGATATCATAATCGCGGTTGATGGAAGCTTGGTTTCCTCTTTTGAAGAGATGGCAGGTTTTATAAAATCCAAGCCCGACCAGGATATTGTTATAAAATTCAGGCGCGAGGGCGCGGATCAGCTGGCAACAATCCGTACATATAAATATGAATTTTTCGATTCGCTCGGGATTGAAAAAATAGAGGGAAGAATAGGCGTTGATCCCGTCTTCGATTTTCACTCGACAAGTTTCTTACGGGCGATACGCGATGGGGCGGGAGCGACCCTGTTTATATCAGCGGTAACATTTGATTTTCTCTGGAAACTTATTTCCAGGCAGGAATCGGTAAAAAACCTCGGCGGGCCGATTATGATTGCGAACGAGGCCGGCAAAGCCATGAATAGGGGCTTGCCCTATCTTGTAAACTTGGCGGCATTTCTTTCGATAAATCTTGGCATACTCAATATTCTACCGATACCGGTCCTCGATGGCGGGCATTTGGTTTTTCTCAGCCTTGAGGGCATCAGGCGCAAGCCGATCTCTTTCAAAAAACGCCTGTTCTGGCAGCAGATTGGAATGGGAGTGCTTTTACTTCTTATGGTGTTTGTAACTTACAATGATATTTTACGGCTGTTTTCAAGCGGTTAAATAAGTTTTTCAAGCGAAGCTATTTATATTTTTTTAACGTATTTAAAAGTTGTTGTTTGACTTTTTCCCGCGATGATTTTGGCGCTATAATTTCGGCGTTATCTCCATAGCCGATAACCCAGCGAACAAAATCTTCCTCTCCGCCCGTTATTACTTCATAAATAATATCACCGTTATCAAGTTCGGTTATATTTTCGTCAGGATGATGCTTTGATGTTTTCACTGCTACGGCCGCTTCTCCTGAAAATATGACTTTAAATTGCTGCAGTTTTCCTCTGAATACTCCCCATGACGAACGGAAATAATCTTCCACCGAAAAATCATCGGGAAGTTCGAATTGGTCTGATAATTGCTCGACATTTAATACTCTTCCCAGCCTGAACGTGCGAACATCATTCCGCAAGTGGCAGAACCCTATCAGATACCAGGCATGGTTTCTGAAAGCCACAGCATAAGGCGAAATATGCCTCGTAGTTTTCTCACTTTTTAATGATAAATAATTTATATTTATAATCTGCTTATCACGGATCGCGTCT
>CAZKYQ010000201.1:0-3703 GCA_964556975.1 uncultured Ignavibacteria bacterium | reverse complement strand
TTTTTGTTCCCCTCTAAAAGGAGGAACAAGATGTTCACCAAAACAACAATCATACTCGCTATGCTTGCGCTTACGGCAGGGGCGGCGTACGGCATCGACGGCGTTGTAACAGATGCCGAAACCGGCCAGCCGATAGCAGGAGCGATAGTCAAAGTCAAAGGCGAGAACATTGGCGCGGTAACAGACAGCAAAGGCGAATTCAGCGTTACCGGATATTTAGCCGGCGAACCGACTCTGGTCGCCAGCGTGATCGGTTACAAGGTCGCCTATCGTACTGTCGAAAAAGGCGGCGCTGAAATCGTGTTCGCGCTTGAGCCGAAACTGCTCAAGGGGCAGAATATCATCGTAACGGCAACCAGAGCCTCCAAAGGCGAGACCCCGGCGGCGTTTACCAATATCTCCAGCGCGGAACTTGACGAAAAATATTTCGTGCAGGATATCCCCATGCTTCTCGCCGACACGCCCAACCTTTACGCCTACTCCGACGCCGGCAACGGTATCGGCTATTCGTATTTGAAACTTCGGGGATTCAACCAAAACAGGGTGGCGGTCCTGATCAACGGGATACCGTTAAACGGCGCGGAATCACACGAAGTATACTGGGTTGACCTTCCCGATTTCGCCAACAGCATTCAGGATATACAGGTCCAACGGGGAGTCGGCTCGAACCTTTACGGACAATCCGCTTTAGGGGGGACAGTGAACCTGGTCACTAACGATTATTCTACCGTCCCCTGGCTGAAGTCCGAATCAGGCTTCGGAAGCTATAACACAAAGAAATTCACCATATCGGGAAATTCAGGGTTAATAAACGACTCCTACGCTTTTTATTCCAGGTTTTCGCGAATGGAGACCGACGGCTATCGAAACAACTCATGGGTTGATACATACTCTTATTTTATAGGCGCCGCACGCTATGATAACAACATGACCTGGAAATTCAACGCATACGGCGGCCCGGAGGAACTTCACCTGGCATATAAGGGAATAACAGCCGAACAGCTCGAAACAAACAGGCGATACAACGAATTCGAGTATAAAGATGAGATCGATCATTTCAACCAGCCGCATTACGAACTTTTCCACGACTGGTCATTAAACGACAATATTGATTTTTCCAATACACTTTATTATTTCAACGGGGAGGGTTTTTACAACCAGTACCGGGAGGACCAGGACTTAGCCGAGCACAACATCGGCGCCTTTTATGATTTCGATACATGGATTATGTATACCGATTCCGATACAACATTCCCAATTGATTATTACACTAATTATGATTCGGCCGGAAATCCGCTGGCTGATACATCGGGAGATAACGCAGGCTATTACGCTCTCTCTACAACCACGACCGACCTTGTCCGTAAACCGGTCGTGAAAGAATATGACTGGGGATGGATTCCAAGGTTGACGCTGAAACATGATAAAGGCGAAATAACCCTCGGCGGTGAGATGAGAATACACTCCAGCCATCACTATGGAGAGATACTCTGGGCGGAAGTCTATCCGCAGGGATACCAGCCCAATATCAGGTATCACGATTACGAGGGCAAAAGCAATACATTCACCGTATACGCACATAATAAATACAAGCCGCTTGAGAAAGTTATACTAATAGCCAGCCTGCAGTATCAACGGCACAACTACAGGCTTGAAAACGATAAGCGTTACAATGTAACTTTCAACAGAAACTATGACTTTGTATCGCCGAGATTTGGAATTACATATAATCTTACAGACTATGCCAATATTTACACCAGTATCTCAGGGGCATCGAGACAGCCGACATTATATGATATATACAATCCCCAGGATTTCTGGTCAAATCCCGACTATCGGTTCATCAATTTCGCGGGAAGCGGCCCGGGCCTTGAGTATGTTGGCAAAGAGCTGAAACCCGAAAAGTTAATAGATATCGAACTGGGCGGTGATTTCCAAAAAGATCTGAGCGGCGCATATATAAAGGGCGATATCAATTTTTACAGAATGGAGATACGCTACGAGCTGGTTCCGTACGCCGGGCAGATCGACGATATGAACCTGCCCATGGCGGGTAACGCTGAGAAAACTATCCATCAGGGAATCGAATTATCATGGCTGGCCTCGTTAAAAAACGGACTTACATTCGGCGGCAATTTCAGCGCCAATGACGACCATTTCGAGGACTACCGGGAATTCGGCTGGGACGGTCGGTCTATCGATCTCTCTGAAAACAGAATCGGCGGTTTTCCCAAGATGATGTTATACTACAAAGCCAAATACAGCGCGAAAAATATGAATTTTATAATCGACGGAAAATACCGCGGTACGCAGTTTATCGACAACGCGGAACAGAACGAGCTGGAATCTTATAACGTATTAAACGGAACCGTAATGTATGACTTCGGTTCACACGTGGGATTCAACTCGCTTAAGGCATCCCTGCGGATTCAAAACCTTCTCGACAAAGAATTTGTTCAAGCGGGCTATGCCGACTGGACCGACGGATTACCAAGATACATGGTTGGGGCGGAGCGTAACTTATACCTGTCGATTGAGATTGGAATCTGATATTGGCCGGAACGTTTGATCTTATTTTAATCGGTCTTTACCTTGTTTTTTTGATCGCCGTTGGTTTTCGTCAACTTTCAAAAGGCGAAAAGAGTGTCGACGAGTACCTCGTTATGGGGAGGCGGCTGGCTTTGCCCGGCTTCGTGGCCAGCCTTGTATCGACCTGGTATGGCGGTATACTGGGAGTGGGGGAATACTCGTACAGTTACGGCCTCTCCAACTGGATCGTCTTCGGACTACCGTATTATATCGGGGCGTTTTTGTTCGCGGTCTTTTTGGCCAAAAAGGCGAGAAGCGCGAACCTGTACACGATTCCGGAGCAACTTGATAGAACCTATGGAAAAGGAGTGTCACTTGCGGGCGCGCTTCTGGTTTTTGTTACAACCTTGCCGGCGGCGTATATTCTGCAAATTGGTTTCCTTGCCGAATCTGTAGCGGGAATCCCGTTGGCTTACGGCGTTATCGGCGGGGCGTTCTTTTCAGTTTTTTATGTTCTCACCGGCGGGTTGCGAAACGATGTTATAACAGACCGGACGCAGTTCGTACTGATGTTTTCCGGATTTATCGCAATGCTTGTGTATCTCTATTTCAATTACGGAGGCCTGTCTTTTATCGCGCAAAATGTTCCCGACAATAACTTGTCGCTGACAGGCGGTATGCCGATTGCATATATACTTGTCTGGTATTTTATAGCTTTGGGCACCCTTGTCGATCCGGCGTTTTATCAACGATGTTTCGCCGCTAAATCAGAATCGGTAGCGAAGAAAGGCATTTTTATCGCGATCGCCTTCTGGGCGTTTTTTGATTTCATGACAACATCCACGGGGCTTTACGCTCGCGCAATCCTGCCCGATCTGGGCGACCCGGCGACATCCTATCCCGCGCTGGCTATAAAAGTATTGCCGACCGCCTTGCGGGGTTTGTTTCTGCTGGGACTTTTCGCTACTGTTATGTCAACAATAGATTCTTTTACGCTGGTGGCGGGGCAGACTATCGGCAAAGATTTTATACATCGTATCTGGGGCAAGGACATTTTAAAGATGACCAGATTGGGAATTGTCCTCGCAGGACTTTTCGCTGTATTGATAGCTTTGTTCAAAAGATCGATTATCGATATCTGGTACGGCCTCGGAAGCATCTCCACGGCGTCGCT
>CAZKYQ010000200.1:0-3737 GCA_964556975.1 uncultured Ignavibacteria bacterium | reverse complement strand
TACACGAGCCAGTCAAGGAGTTCGCGTTCGATCTTGGTCAAACATTTACGGAATTTTCCGAAATCGATGTTAAACAGAATATCATTTTCACTCGAAGGAATCCTCGTTTGATAATCCAGAGAACAATGATCGGTTTCGTCACTGTCGGGATCTTCATAATCAAACGACAAGAGTTCAACGTCCCCCCGCAAATATGCCCGTTTGAAATAAACGTCGTTGGTTCGCCTGGTCGTAAGATTACCAAGGTGTGGCCTATAGCCATTGTTCAGCTCTGTCGCGCGATGCTTCATGAAATTTACGCACTCACCGATAGATAGCTGACGGTTCTTTCTTGAAAGGCAACTGTTGAAATTCGCATAGGCCATTCCCAGGGCGTCCTGCATACCGTCCTTGTCTCCCTTAAAAATACGTGATGCCTGACTTTGAAGCGTTGGTAACATTTCATTGAAAGTCATATCTTCTCCTGGTTAGAATGTTCATTACATTCTTATTCCAGGAAATGGAGTGGGATTTCTCTGATATATTGTTTTTCCTGTTTTTTGAGCAGGCGAAGGTTAATTTTAAACTCGGGTTGTACGGTTTTGGGCTGACGATTACAAAAAACATTGTTCAATTCATCTGAATTGATTCCATGGCCTTATGGACAACAAACACACGCAGCCAATCGACCACAGCGCAATGGGTTAGGTTTTTTACTGTCATTTGTCGAATATAATTGTATAATTTATTCGAAAAAGGAATCGAGAGGTGGTCCCGGTTTATCATTGGATGTCGACAGAATTGCCACGGTGGAATAACCTGTAGCGGAAAAAAGTTTAAGCTGCAGTTTGTGTATGCCGATTATTCTTTATGTAGGCGAGGACTATTGCGGTTTTTTGCCCAAAATTAGTTGGGATTGAGAGAAAGTGGCTTGTTTAGGACATAATTGAATGAGACTTTTCTTCACGACATTATTATTGATTTCTGTACCTCTTTGTACGGGACGATACGCCGTGGCGCAAGAAATCATTTATCCTCTCGGCTCTAACATCAGTTCAAGTTACCAACTCTCATCTACGGATTTCAGCACGGAAGACACACTGCTAGTGGCGTGGACTGTTACCAACAACGAAGGGTTTGACCTGACAAACCTGTATCTGACCGAAAGTCTTCCGACTGAGTTTAATATTTTATCGTCTTCAGTTCAAATCAACGGCTCTTCGATATCCTTTTTCTTTTCAGGACCTATTTGGGGACAGGTTTTCCCGTCTTTCAATACTTATAGATGGGCGATTGATCTGCCCACTGCAGATGACAGTCTCAACCGATCACTAAACCCGGGAGAAACTCTTATCTTGGAATATGCGACCATTTGTTCGATAGAGGGTGAATACTTCTTACCTTTCCACGCCCTATGCTCTTACGGCGACAGCATGGGAATATTCAGCACGGCCGACACCGTTTTATTGATCGTCTCACCAGGTTCAAGAATAGATGAACAACCATCTGTTTTGCCAGAGAAATTTTTTATAAGCTGGGCCTATCCCAATCCTTTTAATAGCGAATTAACCGTCAGATTTGATGGCAATTTGGGAGCGAAAAGCCAAGTTGATTTTGCTGTCTATGATATAACCGGAAGGGAGATTTTTTATAAAGAAATCTCAGTATTTAGTGGCAAGGGCACAATTCGTTGGCGACCTCAAAAAGATGTTGCATCAGGTCTGTATTTTTATATAATAAGGATTAGCAACATGGTTTCTTCCGGCAAAGTAGTATTCTTGAAATAGGAGGTAAGGCATGGTAGACCACGGCTCTTCAAGGCGGGAATTCCTAAAGAAAATCGGCTATACTACTGGCGGAATTCTGGCGGTTACAAACCTGCCCTTAACAGGATTGGATTTTATAAGCCTCGCAAAAGCCGAAGTAATTTCGAATGTTTATTACGCAAAGAACGGAACACC
Organism: uncultured Ignavibacteria bacterium; assembly: GCA_964556975.1. GTDB lineage: Bacteria > Zixibacteria > MSB-5A5 > UBA10806 > UBA10806. Next base: position 1,797 of record CAZKYQ010000200.1, on the reverse strand, counting down.
TGATCAGAACATTAACAGGCTCTTGGAAATTATGGGTGGGATCAGCCATTTCGTTGGTGGAGATGATGTCGTGGTAATAAAGCCAAACGGCCAGAACATTCGTCATGCCGGGACAAATACAAGCAGTCTAAAAGCGGTTATAGACCTAATTCTCTCAATCCCTGGTTTTACCGGGGAGATAATTATTGCCGAAAATGTACATACTGCCAATCCCAACACCAATCCACTTAATATGTGGAATGTCACCGACCATAGATTTAATGGTCCCTGGAGTTTTAACTCTCTTTTACAGTACTATCGCGACAACCGCGATCTGTATCCCGCGATTCACGACCACGGGGGAGAAATAAACGTCAGCAAATATATCTTGAAAGATGCTTTTCTTGGCGGAAGAGAATCAAGCGGCCCGGCAGATGGCGATGGATATGTTCGCCGTACCGATTTAGAGTACTTTGTTCCGCCGGGCGGTTGGGAATACGGCCAAAATTGGAGTTTCCCTTCGACTATTATGACATATCCCATATTTACCTCAGCTCATTCCGGTATCACAATCGATCTCAAAAACGGGTGCTGGCAAAACGGCAATTATATTGGCGTAAGAAATATTCTTATTATGATGTCAACTTTAAATCATCACAGCGGTTATGCCGGCGTTACTTCGGCGGTAAAAAACCTCTACGGCGTAGTAGAATTGTCCGGAGGTTTTTATAATCAATACTCCGATTTTCATAGGATCGGCTTTCCGGCCGGAGGCGGAGCTTCGGGAATGCATGTCAGGGAAATCCGCCGCGCTGATCTATATATTACCGCAGCTGAATGGTCCGGCCATACGGGCAGGTTCGGCTTAGATCCTATAGAAACAAAAACGGTTCTTGCTTCTACAGATCCATTAGCTTTGGATTATTGGGCCTCAAAAAATGTCTTATATCCATTAGGCGGGTGGAACCAGCAATTAAATAATCCTGACGATGAAACAGGACCCTTAAGAAAATACATGAATCTATTTTTGCAGGAAGTTGACCGGGGAACATTAAGCGAATCGGAGATGCTGGTTCAAGGATACGATTTTGACAACCCTACTGTCCTGCGAGGCGATATTGATCGGAAAATACTGCAGTTCAAAAATGGGGAAGCAACCGAAGAGGAGGTTCTTGAGCTTATAGAGCAATATAATAGCGGGGGATAGTCATTTGGGGATGAACGCTTATAGATAATTGCAGAAATCTACAAAAGTAAAAATCCTCGCCACATTGGTCATATTGAAAATTAACGTTTATGGGATTCAAATTTAAATTGTTGGAAAGTTGAAATTTTGGTTGTTTTAGACAAGTGAATGTTTTATATAGTAAATATTATTATATGTCTAAAGCCCAAAGGATAGAAGAAGATTATGGCCACTAACAAAAGATGGAAACAAGCTCAAGTTTATGAACAGTCTTTTTGGCAGCATGCATCAGAAAGGATTGCAAAAGATGATCGGGAGCAATTATCCTGGTATAAGTGGCGCGCTGAACGCTTGGAGAAATTATTAAAAACGGCATTTCCAGAGAGTCCTCCGACTTTTTCTTCAGCAAAAGTGTTAGAAATTGGTAGCGGCCCTATTGGCGTGGTATCTTTTTTTGAAGCGGCAGAGAGATATGCCATTGACCCATTATGTGATTATTATTCGACCCGGCCGGCGCTTGTAAAATTGCGGAATGATAATGTAACATATAAAAAGGGAAAGGGAGAAGAATTACCTTTTGATGACGCTTCCTGCAATCTCGTAATAATCGAAAATGTTATCGATCATGTACA
>CAZKYQ010000199.1:0-3900 GCA_964556975.1 uncultured Ignavibacteria bacterium | reverse complement strand
AGCTCATTCATCCACGGGTAAACCCGTGGTATTCTGTCTTCGACCGCATAAAAAAATCCCCGACCTTGAGGCCGAGGATTTTCATTACTTTATATCAAACCGAATTATTATCTTAAATACATCATCTTGCCCGTACGAGAGTAGCCATCGATTATAACACGATAGTAATACACTCCGCTTTTCGGAGCAAGACGCTCGCCTGCAGTCGGCCAGGCGTACTGATGATCGCCCGCCGAAAGGTAACCGGAGTAAACACTGCTTACCAGCCGTCCTAATACATCATATACGTTTATCTCTACAGCCCCGCCATCGGGCAGGCTGAGGTTTATCATGGTACGGCCGTTAAACGGGTTGGGGTAATTTGAAAGGTTCAAATTCATTTCTTTTATACCTTTGTATTCGTCAATCCCTGTCAGTTCCGAACCGATGCCTACGCCATAGGCCGCGGCCGTATTGCTTTCACCCTCAACATTGAGTTCAGCGACATCGTTCTGATCGGCATTGCCAAGGTTGACAATATCAACTCCGTATCGGTCGCCCAACCGTAATGTGGCAGTGATTGTGTTCTTGTAATTATCGCGGTTCATCTCAGCGTTCAAGTCGAGTATGGTAACCTTAATATCCGAATGATCACTGTTTTTTATTCTTAGGAATATAATAAGCCAGTCATGAATATATCTGTAGGTTGTCCTGCCTCCATAATGAAACCAGCCCCGGCTGAAATCATCAAACGTTAATTCAAATTCATATAATTCTCCAAAATCCGTATCGAGTCTGAATGATATGGTATCCGGATCGGATAGATCCGGGGCGTTGTTTACCTGCATTCTTGCCAGAAGGCGCTCGACCGGCCTGTTATTGAAAAAGAATATAAACAATTTATTTATGTCGACATCAAGCGAATCCGGAGGGGGGAGAGGAGGAAGCGAATCCAGATACAAAGATGCCATTCCGCCGCCATAGGCCGATACCCAGGCATATCCGGATGAGTCAAATGATATGTCCGAATAAAACTCGCCCCAGATAAAGTTATTTACGCCCGGAATATAGCTTCGCCAATCGCCGTCATTCTCCAAAACCCATACTCCATAACCAGTCCCCAGCCAAAGCTCGCTGCCGGTCGGATTAAATTCAATAGAGGCTATAAAATTATCGGTAAGCGGTGAATTCGCGCTGTTGTATAAAGTCCAGCCGGATCCGCTTAAAAGGGCCGCCCCAAATCCCGCGGTCCCAAAACAAATATCTCCGTTGGTCTGATTTACGTTCACGGCCCGGAGTTGGTTTGAGGGCAGGCCGCTATTTGATGTATTGAAAGTATCCCACTGATCGCCAGCTTTTTTCACCGCGCCGCCATCTGCCGTCGCTATCCAGATCGATCCCGATGCGATATCAAGATCCATCGCCCTTAAGTAATCGCTGGGGATATAAGTCCCCGGAGCAACATCGAAAACCTGCTGTGTGCTGTCGATATAGCTGAATTCGGTACGAGTGTCGAATCGGTATCGCACCCAGCCGGAATCGCTATAAACCGTGATTCCCCCTCCATACGTGGAAACATACCGCAGGCCATCTTCAAATATTATCCCCGTAACAATCTGATTGACTTCAAGGCCATGGTTTTTCATAGACCAGGTAGAATCAAGGCCGTCCAAACGCGCCACCCCAAAACCATAGGGCGATGAATCCAAATTGCCCGACGCCGCGCCAAGCCAGAGGTTATCCGCAGTATCCCCGACCGCAAACCGGACAGCGTCGATAGGAACGCCGGTGTTCGATTCATTCCAGATAGTCCAAACCGAATCCGCTATATGAACAAGCCCGCCGCCTGTTGTGCCAACATATTGATTGCCGCTATTATCAAAATCTATATCGCTTACGTAATCGGTAGGCAGTGGAGAATTAATCATTGTATAGGCGGTCCAAGTCGTATCGGCAAGGGCGATTTGCATTAGAATAAACAAAGCAATCGCTATTGTCATAAGACCGATTTTTTTATTTTTTAAACCTGGCATATTCCTCCTCGAATTTTACAGGAAAATATGCAAAAACGTTGCCGTTTGAAACAATTTATTAATAAGAAAATCTCGGCGTTCTTGATTGCCCATAACACGCCAAATCACATTCGGTTACGTGAGCCGCACAAGGACATGGGTTTATATGTTTTTTGCCTATAATTATAATGGACAAAAACATTGATTAAAATTTTGCACAATATTTAAACTGCTGTTCAAAAGATGAACAAAAAATACGGGCGTCGAAACTACAAAATTTGACCACCCAAACATGGATAACGGGAACCCATCAAGCCCATAATTTGTTCGTTTGATTATATTATGGCTGCGATTTTTTTGAAAAGAAACCAATCCCAAACCTGATGTTTTTTTATTAAAAGCAAAAAGGAGAGCAAAATGAAAAAAATGTTTACAATTTTTATTATCCTGATTTTAAATGTTTCGGTATTCGCATATTCCGGCGGTCCGCCGAACGGCAGGACAGGCGCGCCGGGCGAACTCACTTGCCAGAATGGATGCCATAGTACGTTTCCGTTAAACAGCGGCGACGGTTCGCTTGGTATCTCCGGTCCGGAATTTTTCACTGCCGGTCAGACATATACTATCACTGTCGAGCTTGATGATCCGGGACAATCAAGATGGGGATTTGAATTCACTCAACTTGACCAGGGTTCAATTACCATAACGGACGATACTCATACTCAAATGGATAACAGCGGTGACAATACTTATGTTAAGCATACCTCAATGGGCACCTACGCTAATATGTCCGGCCCGGTAAGCTGGGAATTCGACTGGACCGCGCCCGATCCTGCCCCCTCTCAGGTTATGTTCTACGCCGCGGGTAATGGCGCCAATAACAACGGAAATAACTCGGGAGATTATATCTATACAACTTCTTTCACGACAACCCGCGCTACAACCGGAGTAGGCGACGATCCATTTGCCTCATTGCCAACGCATATCCGCATGAGTAATTATCCCAATCCTTTCAATGCTCAGACAACAATTTCGTATGATATGCCCGTTGCCGGCCATACCACCCTTGAAATTTACAACCTTAATGGCCAGCTCATTGAGCGGCTGGTTGACAATGTTCTCCCTGCCGGAGAGCATTCAGTTGTATGGAATGCCAATAACGTTTCATCTGGAGTTTATTTATACAGATTGTCGGCGGGCGGGATCACCAAGGCAAATAAAATGGTTTTAATAAAATAGAATATCGCATCATTGGTCAAACCAGTTAAACGGGGTCTGCAGCGGCCCCGTTTTTTTTATGAGTGATTATTTGCAGCCTCGCAGTGCTGGAAAATTATCATATGTCTGTAGGGGCGTCCATGCGGATCCGAATGGATCAGAGGTTTCGGGAATGACAGCATTGGTTATCCCTCATGATGGAGTTTGCGACATCATCAGGTCACAGCTCCCGGGAGGCGTCATGATGTCATTTCATTCCATCATGACGCATAATAAACGATTTCTCGGCGAATTATAAATTTATAAAATATTTTAAATTACTCTACCTTTTTCCTCTGGTTGCCAAGCGCCTGCTTGGTAACCCATGAGATTGCCTCATAGATCTTTGTCGGGTTTTCTTCCCAATGGCCACCTTCAAAAACCCGACCTACGGCTCTGCAATTCTGCCTTTCAACGTATTGGCCGTTGCATCAGTGATTTTCACCTTAACGTAATCTCCGCGCTTTTGGTTTGTTCGAGGGAATATCGCCATTTTGTTGCCGTCGATTCTGCCGAACCAGTCGTCATCGCTCCTTTTGCTCGTCCCCTCAACCAGAACTTCATGGATTTCGCCGATATGACCCTGGTTGCGTTCCCGGCTTATCTCTTTTTGTATGTCGTTCAGCAATGTTATTCTGTACTTCTTTTCCTC
>CAZKYQ010000198.1:0-3947 GCA_964556975.1 uncultured Ignavibacteria bacterium | reverse complement strand
TCAAAAAAGAAGATCGAGTGGGGTTCGCAGATAAGGTCTTATGTGTTTCACCCGTATAATCTTGTTAAAGATCATCGCACAGAATGCGAAACATCTAATACAAACGCCGTTATGGACGGCGGCATAGATTTATTTATTCATGCTTTTTTAAGCCACAAATAGGAGGGGCGGTTCTGATGAGTGTAATGGATGTGATCAAGCAAAAGGCAAAAAAACTTAATGCAGTAATTGTACTTCCCGAAGGCGAAGATGAACGGACCTTGAAGGCGGCGTCGGTCCTTGCTTCAGATGATATTTGCGCGCCTGTCATTCTCGGAAATGAGAAAGAAATACGCGGTTCGCTGGAATCCTTTGGGTCCGATCATAGCGGAATTCAAATCATTGATCCGCTATCAGATGATAAGCGAGAGTTGTATATAAATGAGTATTTCAGCATTCGCAAACATAAAGGCATGACACTTGACCAAGCCGCCGAGGTGATGAAAAAGCCGCTATTTTATGGCGCAATGATGGTCAGGAAAGGCCGGGCTGACGGCTCGGTCGCGGGGGCGATGAACGCCACCGGCAATGTTCTTCGAGCGGCATTACAAATTATCGGGTTGGCGGAAGGTATAGATGTTGTGTCATCATCGTTTTTGATGATCTTGCCGGAATTTCAAGGCGAGAAGGAAAAACTATTTATATTTGCCGATTGCGCCGTTATGCCGGATCCTGATGCCGGGCAATTGGCGTCAATCGCTATTTCGTCAGCCGAAACCATGAGGAAACTTGGCGGCCTGGAGCCGAGAGTCGCCATGCTGTCTTTCTCAACAAAAGGTTCCGCGAAGCATGACCGGGTCGATAAGGTTTTGGACGCGCTTGCAATCGTCAAAGAGAAAGTCCCTAACCTCGAAATCGACGGCGAGCTTCAGCTTGATGCCGCTATAATTCAGAAAATAGGCGAAAAGAAAGCGCCCGGTTCAAGCGTGGCCGGCAACGCGAACGTCCTGATTTTCCCCGATCTTGACTCCGGTAATATCGGTTATAAATTAGTACAGCGCTTGGCGGGGGCCGAGGCTATCGGGCCCGTAATTCAGGGTTTGGCGAAACCGGCTAATGATCTTTCCAGAGGCTGTTCTGTCAGTGATATTGTAAATGTCTCTGCCATAGCATCTGTCCTGGCGAAAGGATAGCAAAACTCGCGATAGTGGGACTCCTTAAAGTATTCCCTGGGTGGCATGCTCTTTCGACGAAATCGAATGAGCATGTTTACACCCTCACACATGCCGCGATAGGACAATTACAGCGCCGTAAGGAACCCTTTCCTTACGGTTATCGGGAGGTTTTACTTCTGGTTGCCAAGCGCCTGCTTGGCAACCGAAAGGTCCCGGTTCCGTCAGGTCGGAAGCCCCGCGCCTTCGACAGAGCGAAGTAGCCCTCATGGATTCCCGATTAGAGATTTCGGGAATGACAAGTGCGGGCGCTAGGGTGGCATGCTCTTTTGACGAAGTCGAATGAGCATGTTTACGCCCTCACACATGCTTATCTGCCTAATGCGGAAAAGCATGCCACCCATTGAATGTCATCCCGCTTTTGCGGGGCGTGGCGATCTCATTAAACTTGCTTGCCTATTTATCCATTTTTATAGTAACATTATGGCTATGAGGGCGGTAAACTAAGATAGAAGAATATCGTAATTTGATAATAAGAAAGGAGCATCATAGTGGATCTCCAGGATAAATGTAAAAATTGCGGCGCGGAACGGATAGAAGGAGCCGCCTTTTGCGGCAATTGCGGAAAACCGTTTGAGGAACCGAAATCTGATTCCATCGATCAGCCGCATGGCGAGCAACAGGACAGTTCCGAGGAACCGATCACACCGGTTTTTCCCGCGGAAGTTCCGCCCTCCGGATCGGATGACGAAAGAAAATATACCGCATGGGAAGACAGGGATAACAGGGGCTTTTTTGAGGCAATATGGGAGACCTGGAAAGAGTCCGTGTTTTATCCGGAGCAGTTCTATTCAAAACTGCCGTTTAGGGGCGGTATCGGAAGCCCGCTTCTATATGCGATTATTGTCGGCTGGATCGGGATGGCGGTAGGACAAATTTATAGCATCTTCTGGTCAAATGCTTTGACAGGATATTTCTCACAATTTGCTGAATTGGAAGATCTTATGTTTCAGACAGGGATTCAAACGGGACTTTCTTTCGTTCAAATTATTATTGCTCCGATCTTTGTTGTTATAGGGCTATTTATAGCATCAGGCATTTTCCATCTGTTCTTTCTTTTATTCGGATGGGGAAAGAGGGATTTTGAAGCGACTTTCCGGGCGGTTGCCTATGCCGAAAGCGCAATGGTGTTTATGATAGTGCCATTTTGCGGGGGAATAGTCGCTATTGTATGGTCAATAGTGCTTACTATAATTGGAATGAAGCACATGCAGAAAACTACCGGTGGAAAAGCCGCGCTGGTTTATTTTCTGCCGTGGATATTATGCTGCTGTTTGGCAATAGGAGCAATTTTCTTTTTGGCCATTACTGGAGCGGCAATTTTCGATGGTTTGCTGAACAATTTGCAGAACGGTGCGTACTAATAAAAATTAGCTTATAAACGATAGTTCTTCAGGCGTCTTTTATTTGAGCAAATTATGAGAGTAATAGCCCGGGAATATGAATCAGCTGAACTGATTCACCTTGTTTGGGGGCCGATAGCGATTCTGTTTATCGCTATGGCCGGAATCATGAAGGGGCTTGCGGTGTTAATGCCCAAATGTCTGTTCCATGAAATTACCGGCTATCCATGCTTTACCTGCGGGGGAACGAGATCAATAATCGCCCTCTCACAGTTTGATTTACTGGCTTCATTCTTATATAACCCCATAGTGCCTTTATTTATGGGAGGAGTGATTTTGCTCTCCCTAATCGCGTTAATGAAAGCCATATTGAAGAAGTCCTTTTCGCTTGAATTTTCTGATATGGGAAAAAAAATACTTAGATATTCTATTTTCATATTCCTGGCCATAAACTGGATTTTTCTGGTCATGGTGGGTAGATAAAGCCAATTGGGTGGTGTCCAAATTTGGGTTATAAGTTGAGAAAACCTTACAACGGAGAAGATTGAAAAATATGTGCTAATTGCACTAATTTATTAGCCGAAACAATTATAGAGGGATATTTGTTTAAAATAATGCTTGACAAAACATTCGAGAAAGGACAGTTTTGAAAAAATATGGCAAGTTTAGGAACATTTTTCTTGACATTTTGTTATAATTGCTAATATTGGAAAGGATTAGAAAAATGGATGATTTAAATAAAACATTAACCTTTAATTTGTTTGCCAGACCTTCTTTTATTGAGGGTATATCGAGGGTATTCGATTTTGGCGCTACTCTGCAAATGTATAATTATAGCAAGGGTGAAAAAAAGGCTGATTCAAGGGCCTTAAATAGTGACTGGCGAATGGTCGGACAAGATATAGAATCAGCATTAGAGCAATATGGGCAAAAAAAGTAGAGTCCCCAAAACAATAACAAAAAAACAACAACTCATATTGGAAAGGAAATTTGCTGGTCCTCTTCCTATGCCAGCAGATCTTGAACAATACAATCGTATTTTGCCTGGTGCCGCTGAACGCATTCTTTCAATGGCAGAAAAGCAAGCCGAACATCGACAAGGAATTGAAAATAGGGTAATTGGGTCGGATACAAGAAATTCTATGCTTGGACTTATTTTTGGATTCCTAATTGGTGCACTGGGTTTAGGTTGTGGGTTTTTCTTGATTTTTAATGGCATGCTTGTTGAAGGTAGCATTTTTGGAGGGGCGACACTTGCATCATTAGTTACTACATTTATTTATGGCTCTCAGCAACGGCGCAGAGAACGGGAACTTAAGCAATAACTATTAATTTTCTTTTTGTCACAGTGCTATTTGTTAATTTTGCGACTCCTATTTTCTTATAATTATCT
>CAZKYQ010000197.1:0-4028 GCA_964556975.1 uncultured Ignavibacteria bacterium | reverse complement strand
AAAACCGAAAAAAAGACTTGACACTGCTCAAATGTTCAGTATATTGGGCATGAAACCGGAAGTAGAGGGGGGCTGGAAAACCCCGGGCCTCAAGGCCCGCTTCCTGAAAGGCTATATGCGGTACAACATTAAACAAAAACCGGAGGTTGATATGACCAGAAAAATGGAATACGATCTTTTCGCCGCCCGCAAGCGATGCAATTGCGGCAACGGGCTTGTTTACGATGGCAGCCTGATGGTTTGTGTCGGCTGCTACGATGTTTTCTGCCCAAGCTGTTTCAACCGCGCCGTGGCTGAGGGCGGATGTTTCGCCTGCGCTGTATGCGGTTGGAGCGCCTGCATGTAATTTGTTATGAAGATCGAAACCCTCGGGCGATACGGCATACCCGACGAGGTCATCAAACATTGGCATGGCGACGGTGTCAGGCAGTTGCTTCCGATCCAGATAGAATCGGTTACGAAATTCGGGCTTCTCAAGGGCGATAGCCTGATTATATCGGGGCCGGGAACGTCGGGCAAGACTTTCTGCGGGGAGATGGCGGCCTTGAAACAGGCGTCTTCGAGGAGAAAAGCGGTGTTTATCGTTCCGCTAAAATCGATTGCCGTGGAGAAGTTCAAAACTTTTCAGAAACGGTACGCGCCGTTGGGCCTGAAAATAAGAATGTCCACCAGGGACCATAGCGAGTACGAAAAAGAAATCACAAAAGGCGATTTCGATATACTTATCACAATTTACGAAAAGCTCAATTCTCTTACCGCGTCGGACATAACAATTATAAAAAATGTCGGCTGTTTTATCTTAGACGAGTTCCAGATGATTTCAGATCCGCAAAGGGGAGCCGAACTTGAACTTATCGTATCGAAAATCCGCCGGTTTAATCCGCGAACACAGTTAGTATTATTGATAGGCGGTAATTGTGCGCCGGAAAAACTCTCCGAATGGCTGGGTATTCGTCTCCTTGAGGAAAACAGGCGGCCTGTCGATTTAAGGTTGGGCGTGCTTTTTCGCGGGACGTTTCATTTCAGGGGTTATAACGATCACACCGAGGGCGACGAACGATGGCTTGAAACGCGGGCCGACGAGGAAGGGCCAGGACTGGACCCGCAGGCGTTAGCCGCTATTAAGTTTTTATCTGAAAAAGGGGAGCAGATAATCATCTTCACGTCAACAAAAAGAAGCGCGGTAGCGGTTGGGGAATATCTGTCTGTTTCTCTCGATCTGAATTCAGCAAAAAAGTCGCTTAAAGCTCTTAATGACATTCCGCCATCACTACAAAATGACCTCCTCGGGCGGTGCCTTCATGGCGGGACCGCTTTTCATCACGCCGAACTTGATCAGGAGCAAAGAGAGCTTGTCGAGTCGGGGTTTCGCTCCGGCGATATCACAGTGCTTTCATCGACAACGACATTAGCCTGGGGCGTTAATCTTCCAGCAAGAAATGTCTTCATCGAAAGCATGAAATACTCCGGGATGAAATCGGCATTCTGCCGCGATACGCTTATTCCGCTAACATCGGTCGATTATTATCAGGCGGCCGGCCGCGCGGGACGCATAGGCATGGGCGAGAAATTTGGCCGGGCAGTTTTGACCGCCTCAACGCCGTTTGAAAATGAAATACTATGGGAGAATTATGTCTATGGCAGTTCGGAAAAATTAGCCGCCGCGTTTTCTGAAAACCATCTGCCCGAAATGATTATGAAATTGATTTCATGCGGAGCGGCAGAGTCGTCCGATAGCCTAACGCGCGATATCGGGAATATGTTTAGCGCATGCGACGGCAACTCGGCGGAGATAATTGGAGCAAAAATAAATTCCACAATCGATTTTTTAAAATCTAAGGGTCTTGTTTCGTATGATCATATCAATCGCATAATCTCAACCGATCTCGGCAAGATCGTATCATCGAGCGGGGTTTCAGCTGAGTCGATTATGCGAATTTCGGAAAAAGCTGAAAGCGGGGAGATAACAGAACCGTTTGAATGGCTCTATTTCGCGTTTGATTTAAAAGAATGGCGTGAAAGCGGCGGCGATTATTTTACGAGAAGAGACCTTCCATATAACGTAATTGAGCGTATAAACGAACTTTCTCCCAGCGATATTTCAAGTTCAAAATTTATAGAGGCTGAAAAGAACAGGGCAGTTCAACCAGGTTCTAACAATTTCCTCGCTTTTCTTTTCGCCTTGGAATGGATTTCAGGCCGACCTATGAGGGAGATAGAGAAAGCGTTCAACAGAGGTTCCGGCGGCATCAGGAAATTTGTCGACACGCTATGCTGGCTTCTTCGAGCGATTGAAAAAGTTGTTCTGGTTTGCAGGGAAGAAGATAACACTCTATCTGACAATCAAATATTGGCACTCGCAAGCAGGTTAAAACATGGCTTGCCCGAAAGCAAAATCCCGCTTACCGAAACGCTTGGCATAAATCGGGAGTTTATTTTGCGGCTTGATGATTTCGGCATAAAACAGGTGGATGATCTTTTATTGTTTGACCCGATAATTTTGCGTGAAATACTGCCATTGGGAATTGTGGAAAAAATAAACAAACGGATAAATATTATTCAAAGAAGACAAAATTACAAATCGGGAGGAAACAGTTTTAAGAAAAATAGCGATATCATTTTTACGGGAAAATACCGAAGGCTTCTCAAAGAGGCCGTTGTTTTGGGCGAATCGGTTTATCTTCAGCCGAAACTTTATTCCTATTTCCAAAAATTGTGGTGGGCATCATGCAGCGGAAAACCGTGGGTCAATAAGGAAAGCCTTGAGCCGGGGATTAATCAACCGAAATATATCAGCAAACTCAGAAAATCATTCTATGAAAAAGATATTAAGGCTCGAATTGAATCAGACGGTAACGGTTCTTACAGGCTTCTTTTACTTAAAAGCGAAAACAGTTCCGTTGTCGTTGGCGATAAATAGCATGTTGCCGTAAATAGTGGGCGAGGTAGTTATTGTGCCTCCCAGGAGCTGTTTCCAGACGAGTTCTCCCGTTTCAGTATCTATGGAGTAAAGATACCCGTCATCGCATCCGATATAGACCCTGTTTCGGGCTATGGCGGCGGATGAATAAATAATATTTTGCGTTCTGAAGCGCCAGAGTTCATCGCCGGTTTTCATATCAAGGCAATAGACTGTCGAATCCGTAGAACCGCAGAAAAGTTTGCCATCATGGATAGCGGGAGAGGAAAACATGGCGCCGTTTGTATCGAACTCCCACTTTTTTTCGCCCGAAATCTTGTCAAGGCAGAACAGCTTTTGGTTATTCGCTCCGAAATAAACATAATTATCGTCAATAGCGGGCGAGCTGCCTATATCTCCTCCAGCTTCAAATTCCCAGTCTGGCTCATAACTTGTCTTATTGAGAGCATAAAATAGCGAGTCCCGGCTTCCGAAATAAAATCGTTCGCCGTCAAATGCCGCCGAGCCTACTATCCAGTTGTTTGTATGAAACATTCTGTTTACTTTGGCCTGGTTAAAATCGACCGTGATGAACATGCCGTTAAAATCCCCCGCGAAAATCTCATCATCGATAATCACCGGAGAAGCGTCGATGGCCGACTTGAACTTCATATCCCATACTACTTCGCCGCTTAAGCCGTTTATTCTGTATAAATGCCAATCCCATCCGCTGAAAACAATATCGCCGTTATAAAAAGTCGGAGTGCAGAACACTTTATTTTCAAGGGCGTATTCCCAGAGGATTTTACCGGTATAAGGGTCCGCCGATATCATGCCCGCGTAATGGCCGAGAAACATAACCTCGTCAACAATGATCGGCGAAGATTTTATTCTCGATTGCAGATCGATTTTCCACGCGATCTCAGGCCTGTCGGACGGGCCTTCATCCTGGCTGTAACCTGTGCGGCTGTAGTTTCCTCTGAAGGTCGGCCAATTGGTTCCCTTGCGAGGTTCTGAACAGACAAGGAGAATTGTCGCTAAAAATAACGGAATATATTTTTTCATTTGTTTTTTCCCGTACAAATTAACGTCATTCCGAAATTTACAATTCGCCCCGTATAAACGCAAG